>JACOYD010000034.1 GCA_016182055.1 Candidatus Microgenomates bacterium
CTGACTTTAGCTACTATGGAGGAGCCAAAAGGGCAAAGTGAAGGGGCGCTTCATAGAGAGCGGCTAAAACTTATTAAAAGTCTTGTTTCCAAGTCAAATAACTTAGTCCTTGGACAGTATGACAGTTATAGAAAAGAAGAATTTGTGGACAAGAATTCCACCACCGATAGTTTTTTTGCTCTCAAGCTTGGCATTAACAACGCCCGCTTTGGCAATGTGCCGGTGTATATTCGGGCCGGCAAGCAAATGGCTGCTTGGGTGACTGAAATAAATTACGTTTTCAAAAGCGAAAAACTCAATGACAATGTGGTAACCATCCGGCTTCAGCCAAATGAGGGAATAGCGGTGAAGCTGCTGACCAAAAAGCCGGGTTTTACAGCCACGCTTGAGCCAACCTACATGCAATTTTGCTACAAGCATTATTTTCCCGACCAGACTTTTGATGCCTATGAAAAGCTGTTGCAGGATGTGTTTGCCGGCCGTCACACTTTTTTTAATACCGCCAAAGAGGTAGAGGCGCTGTGGCAATTTATCGATCCGCTGTCCAAAAAGCGGTCAAAGACTGTTTTTTATAAAGACACTTTTTTTAATACCGCCAAAGAGGTAGAGGCGCTGTGGCAATTTATCGATCCGCTGTCCAAAAAGCGGTCAAAGACTGTTTTTTATAAAGACGGCAGCTGGGGACCAAAAGAAGCATTTAACTTAATTGAACGGGACGGCCGCCGGTGGCTTGAGCCCTACCACGCCTTCTGCCAGATTTAAAACTAATATCAAAATACAAAAATAAAAATGATGTTTAGAATTTAGATATTAGAATTTACGTTCCAAATTATATGGGATTAGTAAAGGAAGGAGTTAGAAGAAGATTTACTGGACTTTTTCGGCGGCAAATGAAGCAACTGCCTCCGGAGGCCACAACAGAAGAAGGAGAGAGGATGTCAACGGGGGCTCTTATTTTAGGAAGGTTGATTTTTGATACGGCGACACCAGAACCTCAAAGACCTGTGGCAGTAATAGCCCAACGTCCCCAAGATAAAATTCCTCGATTTGAACCAGGACAATTGGCGGATTTACGTAAATATGATATAGAAAGACTAAAAGCGATATTTGCAAGTTTGTCAAATACGCCCGACAGTGCCAGTTTTCGTAATGGGCCATCACATGTAATAGACGCTATTATGTTTTTTTATGCAGTGGCAAATCATAGAGTAGCGAGTTTCGATCCAACAGAGGATTCCTATCCTCAATTTGTAGTGAAAGGCGCAGTTGGTTTTACTATAGCTTTTTTGAAGCAGATTAGTGGGCAAATGGAATTCGAGAGTAACCTTTTTGGTACTTTTGAGAAAGCTAGAGGAGAATTTAATAGGAATCCAGGGAGATTTTGGATGAGAAATAGCTAAATTATGAAAATTGGATTAAAAACATTGACCTTACGCCCCAAAACATTGTAAAATAAGTTCTCTTATGACAGCAGTTAGAGAAAGAGTGACGGGAACGGTTAATTTGGAGGCAATTTCTTCTGGCGGTCTTGGCAATTTTCTTACAGATTATCAAAATGGTTTTAAGTCTGGTCAGAGCAAGTGGCTTATTGATGATATAGATATCACACCTTTTGAACAAGCGCTGGGTCTTAGTGCGGTAACGGTCAGAGCGCTTCTTCGTGAAAGCCAAAGTAAAGGCATAATTAATCCTGTTGATAATTCTGGTTACCAAGGAGACAAAAGAGTTACGATCCCCGTTTTTGATAGAGATAGAATGCTGGCATTTGCCGCTTTATGTTTTATATTTAATGCGAAGTTCGGTGGGAACAGACGGGTGACTATCGAGCATCATCAGTTTGTTTTTTTGGTGAGAGAGACTAGAGAAGCACTTAAAGGGAGTAGTTTGGCAGAACTTATCGGCGAGCCGCTGGAGCCTTCAGGAGGATTAGATAAATTGAGAAGAACCAATCAAGGAGGAAACGGATTAGAGAAGACGGGGTTAAAAAGTGAAGTGCCGCATCCTGACCTTTCGGAGCCTTTTTGGCAGGGAGAAATTGGGGAAAAGCTGGCAGATATTATCCACAGCATAGAGGAGCAAGAAGTGGGTTTTCCGATAAAAACAAACAAAGTGGCCGAGCTGTATGATTTGTTGCCAGGAGTTAGACAGTTCGATCTGATTCGGGCGCTGGCCAGAAGCGGAGCTATCGGTAATGTACCAACTCAAGATAGAGAATATCTATTTAATCTTTGGAACTTTTTGACGGGCGGATTATTTTTTGCCCATTTACAGGGAAAGTACAGTTTGAAACAGGCGGCGGCCCGGGTGGCAGAAATAGTTAAGGGAGTAAATGGTTTACAAGAGGCAAGCGGTCAGATTAAGAAAAACCTACTTAATTCTAGAAGTCTTCGTATGGGAAATTGGCCTTATTTAGCAGAAGCTTCACCATGGCGAGTATTTGAATTTCAAAATGAGGGGGGGGAACAAGATGAAGAAGAGCCGCCTTTAACAGGAGAGGAAAAACCTAAGGTCAATTGGCAAGAAATTCTTAAGGCATTATATGTTAAACTAGAAGAAGGAAAAGACGTAGAAGGTTGGATAAAAATAGAGACAGGGACGTGGAATCACGCCAAATTAACTGATCTTCTTAGCAGGATGTTTTACGGACAAGATACTATAAACTTATTAAGATATAAAGAAGGAGAAAGGTTGGCAATAGCGGCGGCTATGGTGATTAACGCCATAGATCTTAAAATTTTACCAACCGTGATTAAAAAATTACTTTATTTTGCGGGTGATATTACATGTGATCAGGCTAGGATTGCTGTTGATAAATGCGTTAATCTTCTGTCAGGAAAGACTACTCTTGCCGATCTTCTCAATCAGCGTGTTGATTTATCAATGCTTAGTGTGTAAGATATAAAATATGAAATTAGGATTTATTGGATTGGGGAGGATGGGGGGGAATATGGCAAAGAAATTGCTGGCAGAAGGGCATTCCCTTGTTGTATGGAACAGATCCGAGCCAGCAATTTCAAATTTCAAATTTCAAATTTCAAATTTCAAATTGAAGAAGGAACAGTTAAAAATTGCCAATTCGATTGGGGAGCTGGTGGGGAGTTTGGAGAAGCCGAGGGTGGTGTGGAGTATGGTGCCCGCAGGAGGGGCGACGAAACAGGTTCTGCTGGAAATTAGTAAATACGCGGGGGCGGGCGATATTGTTATTGACGGGGGAAATAGTTTTTATAAAGATACACAGAAAAGATTTGAGGATTTTAAGAAAAAGGGAATAAGGTTTTTAGGCATTGGAGTTAGCGGGGGAATTATTGCCGCCAAAGAAGGGTATCCGATGATGGCAGGGGGAGACAAATCTGCCTATTTAGGGGTTAAACCCCTATTGGAGAGCCTTGCAAAGCCAAACGGCGGACATGATTATTTTGGGCAGGGCGGGGCGGGGCATTTTGTCAAAATGGTGCATAACGGCATGGAATATGGAATAATGCAAAGTTTGGGCGAAGGATTTGATTTGCTGAAAAACTCGCCGTATAAATTTGATTTATTAAAAGTGGCCAGACTTTATCAGAAGGGGACATTAGTTTCAGGTTTTATGCTGGATCGGGCGGTTGAGGTTCTGCAAAGCAGAATTGTTGACGGAATTGAAGGGGTTATTGACGCCAGCGGCGAGGCGCTGTGGACAGTGGAAACCGCCAAGGAGTTGGGAATTTCCGTTGAAATAATTGAAGCGGCACTTACTTATCGCCAGCGGTCAAAAACAGATAAAAAAATTCAAAAAAGCTACACTGCCAAAATGGTGGCCGCATTGCGCCATGCTTTTGGCGCCCACTCGGTTAAGAAGAAATAGGATTTTATTGGCCAAATGCACGCGGAAGATCTGGATGATTTTTACGAGGATAAGTTACTGCTTTAATATCTCCTCTTTCTCTGGCGTCATCGATAAGTTTCGCTAAACTTTTTATGGCAGACGAAGAGATAGCTATTCTTTCTTTTGATGTAGAGATAGGTTGGGGTGGTTCCCAAGAATGCCCTTGTTTAGCTGAGACATTTAATTCAACAAGAGCAATAGGATCATCAACCCCAAGTGAGATTTCGTTACCAATTTCAGTAATTTTCCCATCCCCTTTAAGATGGACTGCATGATAAGTGGCTTCTTGTCCGTCAACGGTAGTGCCAATCAAGGCGGCTTGGTGAAGTCCGGCAACAACTCTTATTTTATTAAATCGCATGCCTTGAAATACATCATCAACGAATTGCTGTAAATCAGTAGGTAAACGATCGCCGCTTATAGAAAATTCTATGGTTGGAACAGAGTCTCGGGCTTCCATTTGAGCTAGTTCCAGCCGGGCATGTTCCGGTTGAAGACCAAACGAAACAAAACAATCAAGTACAACTCGACCGTATTCTTGTTGCGCAGCGATTATTTCTGGTGACCTCGGGCCAGCTTCAAGTATCATAGCGGCAGGATAATAGCACGCTATTGACATATTGTCAAGTTCAAAACTTGATGATATAATAATTTTAACTATGAAAAAACAAGTTTTACACACCATTGTTTGGAAAGAGGGAAGACTTTTTGTTGCCAAGTTTTTAGAACTTGAACTTGCCAGTCAAGGAAAGACAAGTAAAGAGGCTCTAAAAAATTTGAAAGAGGCTCTCGATCTTTATTTAGAAGATGAGGAAGTTGGCAACATACCATTCCCTTCGGTAGAACAAGTTACTACTCAAACAATTTTCGTACACTGATGCCAAAGCTATACTCCGGCCCAAAAATCATCAAAGCGTTCATGCGGGCGGGGTTTTATATCGCTTCGACCAAAGGGAGCCATGTTAAGCTTCGCGGTATCCGTTTCGGTAAACTGCAGACGGTAATTGTTCCTAAACATAAAGAGGTTGCTTTTGGTACATTTCAGAGCATCTTAAAACAGGGAGCGATGGAGTTTGAAGAATTTAAAAGCTTTGTTCATTAAAATGGTGTCGGCCCTGCGCCATGCTTTTGGAGCCCATGGGGTTAAGAAGAAATAGCTGCCTCAAGTTCTCTTATTCCCATTAAAACAAAGTGTGGATTCCAAAGATCAAAGCCGTGATCTGACGCATAAATATGACTTTCATTTCCAGAAACGCGATCTTTGCCAGCTTCAACAGAGACGTCTCCATTTTTACAAATATACAAATACAGTCTTTCAATTTCTCCTACTGGTTTAATTATTGACATAGTTATTTCCTCGTTTGATTTGCCTGAATTATAAAGCATTACTTTGACAAGACCAAGTCCAGGCACTGTTATTTCTTTTAGCGTTTTTCTTCGCCTGATTTGTCTTAGGGGGAGGATCTCTGCTAAACGGGCATAGAGGGCTTGAGCTTCCCGCTGAATGCTTTCAGGTTGGTGTTCATCTTTTGTAATTGATTGCGCAAGTTGGTCTGCAAGAAAATTTATCCGTTCAAGAGCAACTGGTGAATCAGAAGAGATTTCAGTATCAGGGCTAATGGTTGTAGACATTCGTCTAGTACCAGGTAGAAAAAAACCATTCCTATCGCATTCCTCTGTTGTGTAGGAAGCACTAGTTTTAGAAATTTCTATGTATTCACCAGTAAATTCTCCTCGATCTCTGTATTGATATCTTCTAAGATATAAGGTGGGATTTTCGGAATCATCAGCAAAAAAGGAGATAAAAAAATTGCCGGGAAGACCGATAAAGTGGAATGGTGAGCGATCCCTGTCTGATCCGTATGGCACTTGGGCCGGGGTAATTCCAACAAGCGCAAGGATGTTACGGAGTCTAGTATAAGCAGTTGGTATTTCTTCTATAGCATGTTGTAGCTCATCACCACTAGCGTTTACAACTTGCCTTGCTTCTCGTAATACTCGTAGTTCACCATTATTTGGTCCATGACCGGGAAGTTCTCCTAACATATGGCGAATTATAGCAAAATTACGCGTGGAGTGCCAAAATGGTGGCCGCATTGCGTCATGCTTTTGGAGCCCACGAGATTAAGAAGAAGTGAAAAGCAACAAACTTAATCTATAAAAACAGAAAGCTCGCGATTTACAAACTCTGCAAAAGGTTTAGATTTGGTGCCAGACGTGGTTGCATTAAGATTGGCCGGTTCAACAACTACAACATCTGCCCGCTGCATGTCTAGTTCATGGTTAAGCCGGTGACACCCAATGTTTCGACCAGATTTCCCCGTTTGAGCAGAGACTATCCTTTTTATTTCTGCGCTGTTTAACCGTCCAAGAAATGCCGCTCTGCCGGTAAATTGATCATGCGGGTCAAGTCTTTGAATAATAATTTCTTCAGCCCCGCCAAGTATGGGAGCCAGCTTGTCAAAAAACTTCTGTTTTTCTTGGGGATATTTTCTAAAAGATCTTTGCCAAAACAACAGATTACCCGGTGGCATATGCATTAAGGGTTTTTCTCCCAATATATAGAGAGCCCGCGGATCATTGGGAGAGGCATATTCTATTTGATGGGTAATTATTTCTTCCAGGGCGCCTGGCGAAAATACTCTTGGATTAAGATGCAGCTCACTAACTCCCTGCGGATTCGGACGAAAAAGGAGAGATTCGTTTTCTACCCTTGGCATAATAGAGTGGATTATACAATAAATACGGTTTTTCATCCATTAATTTACGTGTTACAACATTTACACTTAGCGTACTATTGTGCCTCTTGACAGTGAGTACAAAGTTTAGTAATATGTAGTTGTTGACAATTCGGGAAAGGCGTTTGAGTTTGGTTTCCTGCCAAACGAGTTCAAAAAGACACGCTGTCCGCCAAAAAAGCGGAACGGAAGCTTGACCGTAAAATTAAGCGCCCGATGATGGTCGGGACAAAGGTTACGTTAGTAATAACGTAGCAAAGTAAGGTGGTAACACGAGCAAACCTCGTCCTTATAAAGGAGAGGTTTTTTTGTGATATACTAAACTTATGACTAAACCACAGATTAGTTTTGAAGATTTTGATAAAGTTGATATTAGGGTGGGCCGAGTGGTTAAAGTGGAGGATTTTCCGGAAGCGAGAAAACCCAGTTATAAACTGTGGATTGATTTGGGGAAAGAAATTGGCACAAAAACTTCCAGTGCCCAGTTTGTTAAAAATCAGACTAAAGAGGATTTGTTAAATCGTCAAGTGGCCTGCGTGGTCAATTTTGCTCCGCGGCAGATAGGACCGTTTATTTCCGAAGTTTTAACCTTGGGGCCGGACGATGGCACAGATGACGCCAGCAATTGGGTTGTTCTGACTACCTTAAAGGATGTACCATTAGGCAGAGAAGTAAAGTAAATAATAGATGAGTTAATGACAAACTACTTTCGATCGCAAGTAGTTTGTCATAGAGGTAACTATGAAATATTCACAGCTTTTTGGAAAAACTACCAAGCAGGCGCCCAGGGATGAGGTGGCGGTTAA
>JACOYD010000003.1 GCA_016182055.1 Candidatus Microgenomates bacterium
TTGTACTCTTACGGGCATGATTATGTGGAGATAGGAATTGTCACCGGGGATTTTGAAAACGCCCGGGTTTAATGGTCCGGTCATTTCAAAACTAATTTCTTTTGTGTCCACATTAGCTAGAAAATCAAGCAAAAACCTGCTGTTGAAGGCTATCTCGTTTTCCTCTCCTTTAAGATTCCCCTCAATTTCACAGCGGTTTTCTCCCACTTGCGGGGCGTTGGCAGAAAGCGTGATGCCTTTCCGGGAGAGAGTTAGCTTGATAATATTTGCCCCTTCTCTGGCAAAAACACTGGATAGCCTGACAGCAGAAAGAAACTCGTCTTTATCAAAAATTGCCTGGGTGCTATTGCTTTGGGGGATTATTTTTTCAAAGGCCGGGTATTCTCCTTCAATAAGACGGGTGAAAAACTTTATCCCGGGAAGAGAAAAAATCGCCTGGTTTTTTGCTCCTCCTATTGACAAAATGCCTTCTGTTTCCCCGTTCTGTTTTTCTCTCTCTTTGGCTATTTTGGCGATTTCCCCCAGTATTCTGGCGGGGATGATTAAATTCTGCAGTTCTTGGGTTTTTGTTTTTTCCGCAATCTTCTTAAGCGACAGTCTGTAACCATCGGTAGCAACAATTAGCATGCCCTCTTCGGTAAAGCGGATTAAGATGCCGGTTAAAACAGCCCGCGACTCATCGCTGGAAGAGGCAAAAACTACTGTTTTTATGTTTCTTAAAATACTGTCTATGGCGACTTTTTGCTCTCCTTTTTCTTCCTGCGGTTCGGGAAATTCCGACGGGGAAATACCGTTTATTTTAGCTTTATGTTTACTGCTTCTAATTTCAGCTGAAAGACCTTCTGTTTCTATAACTACTTGTTCTTTTGGTAAAGCCGCCACCACTTCTGTTAACGTTTTTGTTGGTAAAAGAATTCCCCCTTCTTTTTCCACCTTTCCTTCTATTGTTATTCGTGTAGTGTTTTCTAAATCTGTGGCTGTTATTTCAATTTCTCCATTTTTTGTTTTTATAAGCGCGTTGGTGGTAATAGGTAGTTGGGTTTTAAGATTCGCCGTTCTGTTTATAAGAGAGAGCGCTTTTTCTAAATTTTCCTGTAGTAAAATTAATTTCATAATATTTATTTAATAATAATAGTGTTAGTAGTAGTATTGTGTATAAGTTGAAAAGAAAATAACTTGTTAAAAACGGCAGAAAAGGAAGAGAAAAACAAAGGAAAGAAAATTGTGAACAAACCGTTGATAAAAAACCACGAAAAATGTTGATTGTTGATAAAAGATAAGTTATCCATAAATAAGTTTTTTTATCCCCAAGATATCCCCACGCAGTTTCTCATCCGCCGGTACCAAAGAGGATATTTTTCCCACAGCATGCATTACCGTGGTGTGGTCTCTTCCCCCAATTAAATCACCCACCTCTGTTAGAGAAGTACCAAGCTCTATGCGAAGGAGATACATGAGAATCTGCCGCGGCAAGACAATACTTTGATCTCTCTTTTTCCCTTTTACCTGTGTTGATTTTACCCCAAAATAAGAGCAGACAGCCTCCATAAAAGCGTCTTTAGCTGGCGGTTTTGACAAACTACTGTTTGCCTCCTTGTTCTGTCCATGATATCTTTTCCCCAAAAGCCTCACGATTAACTCCTCGGAAAGTTGGGAATTTTTCATTGCCAACTCGCTTAAAATACGCGTCAACATTCCCTCCAGACCGCGGGTATCATCAATACTGGCGGCTATTAGTTTAGCAAGCGGCAGGGGAAAATCAATACCCCTGTCTTTGGCTTTAATCAAAAAAATAGCGGTGCGCAGCTCAAAATCAGGGGGAGCAATGTCTACCAGCAGTCCCCCTTCCAGACGGGATTTAAGCCGCGCTTCCAGCTTGAGAATTTCGGCAGGCGGCTTATCGCTGGTTAAGACAATCTGGCCGCCCGCTTTTAATACGGCATTGAAGGTATGAAAAAACTCTTCCTGCACGGCGTCTTTACCGGCGATAAACTGCACGTCGTCTATACAGAGAAGCTCTGCTTTTCTAAATTTATGGCGAAAGGAAGGAGTAGATTTAGTGCGAATTGCCTCAATAATTTCGTTGGTAAATTCTTCTCCTGCGCATAAAACCAAACGGGCGGAACCCCTCGTTTCCATAATTTTATTTGCCGCCGCCTGCATTAAATGGGTTTTCCCTACGCCCACTCCGCCGTAAATAAAAAGCGGGTTATAGGAATTTCCCGGGTTTTTAGCTACGTGCGATGCGGCCGCAAAGGCCAGCTGGTTGGTGGTGGAAACGGCGAATTTTTCAAAAGTGTAGTCGGGAAAAAGTCCATGCCTTTTGGCAAAAGAAGAAATATTATCAGCAATTTGAAAAAGAGGTCCGGCATCAGCCAGTGATTTTTGTCCGTTGGTCTTTTTAAGACTTGCATCAACAGTAAAAATAACACTGACGTTTTGGCCGGTATGTTTATCAAGAACGGTTTTAATCAGGGCATAGTAACGGGTTTCAATAAGCTGGGCAATTACCGCAGTCATGCAGGCGATAGTTACCACCCCGCCGGAAATATCGGACAGACGAGTGTGTTTAAATAGAGTACTAAATACTGCCGAGGATACTTCCAGCTGAAGTTCGGCCAGTACTTTTTTCCAAAAAGTTTGGTCAGTCATATATGTTTTAAAATTTAGCCGAGTAATCTTAAGAGAGTTATCCACAATTGTCAAGATGACAAACTGTAGCAAATGCGGTCTTGTTTGTGATATACTTAAAAAATGGAGCGTTTAACAAAACCAAATCCTCTCAAAAGAAAAAGAAGGCATGGGTTTTTAACCAGAAAAAAAACTCGTCAGGGAAGAGCGGTTCTTAAGAGAAGAAGACAAAAAGGGCGAAAAAGAGTGAATGTGTAAATGGCGCTACCTAAGAAATTAAGTCTTACTATAAACAGAGAGGTTTTCTGGCGTTTGAAAAGAGAAGGTAAGGTTATCCAAACACCTCTTCTTTCTGCCAAATACTATTTGAGAAAAACTGGCGCAGAGAGTCGGGCCAGCGTGGTTATTGGCACGGCCATGGACAAACGGGCAACTGTCCGAAACCGCTTAAAGCGATTAATTCACCAGGCGCTAATCTTGTTCTTGCCTAAACGAACAGGAATTGATATGATTATTTATCCGAAGAAAGGGATTATAGAGGCAGACAGAGAAATGGTTAAAAGAGAAGTAGGGTTCTTGTTAAAAAAGGCCTCGGGCAACGACTTAAGTTTATGAAGCATATTGCAATTTTTATTATTTCCTTTTATCAGGCCCTTTTTCCATTCAGAGGCCACTGCCGTTTTTATCCTACCTGTTCCAGTTATGCCAAAAAAGCCATAGAGCGCTACGGGGTTTTTAGAGGACTCACCATGGGAATTGTCAGAATTCTTCGCTGTAATCCTTTCTTTGGTTTTGGAGCCGACTTGGCAGGAGTGAAAAAGTAACATGGATATAACAGTTTTATGGAATGAAGTTTTTATCCGGCCGATTATCAATGTTTTAATCATTTTGTATAAAGCGTTTTCCGGTATTGGTTTGCCGGGCAGTCTGGGTTTTGCCATCATCGCCCTAACCGTACTTATTCGTTTTTTGCTCTACCCCTTTACAGCGGCGCAAATGAAATCGGCTCAAAAAATGCAGCTGCTTAAACCCCACATGGATCAGATTAAAGAAAGACATAAAGGCGATGCCAGAAAACAACAGGAAGAAATGGCCAGGCTTTACAAAGAGCATGGCGTTAACCCGGCCGCCGGTTGTTTGCCCCTGCTTATCCAAATGCCTATTTTTATAGCTCTTTATAACGTGTTGCTTAAAGTTGTTTCCAACGGTAATCCGGCGGAAATAGTCAATAATATCAATAAACTAATTTATTTTCCCGCCTTTACCCTGGATAAGCCCTGGGACCCGTATTTTTTTGGCGTAAATCTGGCGGCAACTCCTGCCAACTGGCAAAGCGCCGGGGGTTTTCTTTTGGCCATACCCGTGATTACCGCCGCTTTGCAGTTTTTGCAGACAAAAACCATGAATATTGCCCCAGTAAAACCAAAACAGGAAATAGTTAAAAAGAATGGCCAGAAAAAAGAAGATGATTTTTCCAGTATTATGCAAAAGCAAATGCTTTATTTTTTCCCGCTGATAATTGGATTTTTCTCCTATGGGTTCCCCGTGGGGCTCTCTTTGTATTGGAACGTGTTTTCCGTGTTTGGTATAATACAGCAGTCTCTTATTAATAAACAAAACAAACAGCATAAATAACATGAACGAACTGGAAATAATTAAAAGCGAGGTAGATACTCTTCTTGAAAAACTGGCAGTTGAAGCCAGCGCACAGGTGACACAAAAAGATGAGTTTTTTCAAGTAGCTATTCAAATGGAGGGGGCAGACGCATCTTCCACCGAAGCCGGCATTCTCATTGGCTATCATGGCGAAACTCTGTCTGCTCTTCAGCTTATTTTGTCTTTGATAATAAGCAAAAAACTGGGACGGTTTGTGCGGCTGATTGTCAATGTGGGAGACTATCGGGAGAAGCGGGAAGAAAAACTTAAGGAAATGGCGCTGGAGGCGGCTCGCAGAGCTAAAGAAACCAAGCAGGAAGTGATTTTGGGAAACTTAAGTCCCTGGCAGAGGCGGATTATTCACATAGCTCTTGCCGATGATAGCGATATCCAAACAGAGTCGCAGGGAGAAGAGCCCGATCGACAGCTTATCATCAAACCGCGCAAGTAAGTTTTGGCGGGTTCTTCTTTTTTGCACCATTTTTCTCCTGCCGCTGCAGACCGGAAAACATTTCTGGCCAGCTTTTAGTTTTGTTGAGGGAATTCGCATTGACTACCTCTCCCCCACCATTTATATAACAGACGTATTGATTGTTCTATTGTTCTTTGTTTGGCTCTCTCAATTTTTAATTTCTAATTTTCAATTTTCAATAAAAATTGTGCGCTTGCGCAGAATTTCTATGAACATACAAATTTTAAATTTTAAATTTCAAATTATTGCATTGGTAGTATTGGCCACGCTAAGCGTGGTTGGCAGTATCTTACTCTCTCTTTCCCCCGCCGCCGGATTTTATAAACTTATTAAAATTGTCGAATTAACTTTCTTTGGTTTTATAATTGCCAAAAACATTAATACCAAAAAAGACTTTATTGTTGTTGCGTCTTTGTTTGCGGCGGGCATTATTTTTGAATCGTTTCTGGCCATCTGGCAATTTATTAATCAGTCATCAATTGGCGGGATATTTTGGTTTTTTGGCGAGAGAACATTTTCCGGACAAACAGTGGGAATTGCCAACGCCAATATCGACGGGCAGTTAATTCTTCGCCCGTATGGCACATTCCCCCACCCCAATGTATTGGCGGGATACCTGACCATTGCTCTGGCAATGGTAATTTCCAATTTCCAATTTCCAATTTCCAATTTCAAAAAAGCGCTATTTATTGCCGTGTTAACTATTGGAACGGTTGCTTTATTTTTAACATTAAGCCGGGTGGCAATTATTGTATGGGTAGCAGTTATGGGTTTATGGTTTTTAATAAACCTCAGAAAATTTTTGTTTATTGGATTATTGGTAGTATTGGTATTTATTGGTAGTATTATTTTCTCTCCTCTTTCCTCCCGCTTCATGTCGCTGGCAACTGTTGATAAAGAATCGTTTATTCTTCGCCAGCAACTCAATAACTCGGCCATAGAAATGTTTAAACAATCTCCTGTTTGGGGAGTGGGACTTAATAATTTTTTGATGAATCTCCCCCGTTATCAAAAACCCCAAGCCGGACCGTTATGGCTACAGCCGGTACACAACATCTTTCTTCTTGTTGCAGCCGAAACAGGACTTATTGGGTTGTTGTTTTTTGCGTGGTTTATTTCGCGGACTGTAATAAAATTAAGAAAGAAGAAAGAATTTCAAATTTCAAATTTCAAATTTCAAATTTTGATAATAATTTTTGTTCTTGGTTTGTTTGATCATTATTTTTGGACATTGCAGCAGGGACAGCTTTTACTGGCTTTAGTTTTCGGTCTTTGTTGGTCAAAAAAGGTGCAGGAGACGGGATAAAACAATTTGGCAAATTTTGCCGGTATTTATTTTTCCATCCACTTCGGTTGTGATATACTTTTGTTTGTGGTACTTAATGTTTTTTGTGATGGGGGAGCCAGAGGAAATCCGGGACCGGCGGCAATCGGCGTAGTTATTAAAAACGGAGAGGGAAGCTTGCTTCACAAGTTCGGTAAAAAAATTGGCGCCACTACCAATAATGTGGCGGAGTACACTGCCGTTACCGAGGCGCTTTCCTGGATAGCTCAAAATAATAAACCTGTAAAGATCCATTTTTATCTTGATTCACAATTGGTCGTTTCCCAATTAAATGGTTTGTTTAAGGTCAAAGACGGAAAACTTAAAATGCTGGTGATGAAAGTTCGTCAGAAAGAAGCCCAGGTCGGCGGAAACGTTTCCTACGAGCATATTCCCCGGGAAAAGAATATCGAAGCAGACAGCCTTGTTAATGTGGCGTTGGGGTGATAAAATAATTTTTAATGCCCAAACGATTACTGCCTCTTCATTTAGTTAATTCGATAAAAGGAGAAAGTATTGCCCTAGTTGCCGGGGGAGCCGGTTTTATCGGTTCAAAATTGTGTGAAGAACTTCTGAAAACCTGTCAGGTGATTTGCCTTGACAATCTTCGTTTTGGTAAAAGAGAAAATATTAAACACAGTCTTACCAACCCCAGGTTTACTTTTATTGAACATGATATCACCAAACCCATTGGCGATTTACTGCGCAGAAAAGTTCACTACATTTTTCATGCGGCCGGAGTTGATGATGGGCAGAGAGAAGAAAAAGCGTCGTTAGAAAATCTCTTACTCAACAGCAACGGTACGAAAAATCTTTTGGAAAAAGCACTGTCTGATGGCGCAAAATTTCTACTGGTGTCAACGTTGAAAATGGAAAAAAATGAGGAAGAGGCAATTGATGGGGCAGGGGCAAGATTATTTTCCGAAAGCATCACGGCAGAGTATATAAAAAAATTTGGAGTCAATGGCAGAATTATTCGGTTGGGACATCTGTTTGGTCCGCGCATGCCGCTTAACACAAAAAACCCTCTGGCCGTGATTATTAAAAACTTAGTAACCCAAGAAAAGGTAGAGTTGGCAAATGACGAAATGACCAGACTTTATCCCGTTTTTGTAGACGACTGCATAAGCCCAATATTAAAAGTCATGTTTGATGCGGGAACAGCAGGTAAAATATTTAACCTTATTCCTTCCCGCTCTATCACACTTTTGGAACTGGCGCAGATTCTACAGGAGATAAACCCTAAGTTTTCTCTTGAATTTGGTGGCATTGGAGAAACTATCAAGCCTTTTTCCCGGGAACACTTTACGCAGGGAACCACTCTTGCCCTTTCTTACAGAGAAGAATTTATTGATCAGCTAAAGGAAACACTGGCCTTTTTCCAAAAAAATGCCCTTTTTTCAAAACGGGAAAAACAGCCCCAGCCGGTGAAAAAAAACGAGACGTTTCCCCTAAGATTTACCATCACGGTTTTTCTAATAGCCCTGTTATTTTTTAGTATCATTTTGCCATCTTTCCTAATGGCAGCAGCTGGAGCTGTTGGCATTTTTCAGTTAAATAAGGCATACGGTCAAGCAAAAAATGGTCAATTTACGGACGCGGTTAAAAGTGCTTCTTTTGGACAACAAGCTTTTGGCGCTGGTAAAAATGCCCTGCCTTTTCTTTCCTGGCAATTTTCTATTTTGGGAAAAGAAAGCGCCAGAGATAGCATATTTCTCCTTTTTAAATCAGGTGAAGATGCCAGTTTATCTATTTTAAATCTATCACAGGCCAGCGTTTCTTTAGGTGAATTTTTTCAGAAAAGTGTTTCCGGCAATGCACACCTGGCCAAACCTGTTTTTGATAAAGCCCAGGGTGAGTTTAATGCCGCGGCTGAGAAAATTTCAATTCTGGAGAAAGAGCTTAAAATGCTGACGGAGTCATCTTTGCCTGCGCCAGTTGCCGTATATCTTAATAGTAAAAAAGAAATACTTACAAAGCAGAGAGAAGCAATATCGCTTGGTCAAACATTCATTGCTCTGCTGCCGGATCTTTTGGGCTTTGATGATAAACGGGTTTATCTAGTTCTTTTTCAAAATAATATGGAGCTTAGAGCAACCGGAGGTTTTATAGGTTCATATGGCATTGTGACATTTGAAAAAGGCAGTCTTATTTCTTTTGATGTGTCCGATGTGTATGCAGCCGACGGACAATTGCGCGGTCATGTTGAGCCGCCACTACCAATTCGTAAATACCTGGAGCAGCCCAACTGGTTTTTGAGGGATAGCAATTGGGATGTTGATTTTCAAAACTCTGCCGCGCAGGCCAGCTTTTTTCTGCAAAAAGAGGTCGGTATTTCCGTATCTGGAGTTATGGCGATGGATGTGACATTTACCCAGTTTTTGCTGCAAAGCTTGGGTTCAGTTTCCCTTCCTGACTATAAAGAAACAATTACTGCTGAAAATTTATTTGCTTCGGCCCAAGCCCATGCCCAGGATAATTTTTTTCCCGGCTCCACTCAAAAAAAAGATTTCTTATCTGCCCTTTCCCGCCGTCTTATTGATAAGCTTCTTTATGAGAAAAATACTCCCTGGTTGTCTGTGTTTGAAGCGGTGCAAAAGGGAGCAGTGCAAAAGCATCTGTTGTTTTCCTTCAACAATGAGGCGGTGCAGAAAGTTTTCAACTTAAATAACTGGGGGGGAAGAGTTTTGACGGCTGATGAAAAAGAGGGCCGTTTTAACGATTTCCGCATGCTTAATGAAGCAAACCTGGGCGTTAACAAAGTTAATTTTTGGGTTAAACGCAAAATTACAGACGAAATAACAATTGACAAAGACGGGCTAGTCAGCGGCAAGTTATCAATATTTTTAACCAACGATAGTTCCGGAGAATTGCCCGGCGGCTCCTACATCAGTTATCTGCGGGCATTTTTCCCCAAAAACACGCAAATTACCAAAATAACAATTGACCAAGAAGAGCAGAAAGAAATTGATGAAACCACAGAGTCCGGCAAAAGCGTCTTTGGCTTCTTGGCAAATATTGCGCCCAGGAGCACCAAAGTAATTGCCATTAACTACAGTTTGTCTGCGCTCTTTCCTCAAGTGACAGGAAGCAGTACCTATGCCCTCATTTTTCAAAAACAGCCGGGAACAAATGAGGACTCTTTAACAGTGACAATAAATTACCCGCAGGAGCTTAGCATTAAAGAGACCAACGCCAGCGTCTTTAAAGAAAAGCAAATGATTACGCTTTCCACAGATCTGGGCGAAGACAGATTATTTACTGTTGAATTTTTACGCTGAATAAGGTATACTTCGTATCTTGTATGAAAAAAGCAAAAATCACTGTTGAGAAAAGAGTATTTTTAGGTAAAAAAGTTAAAAAACTGCGGCGGGAGGGGATTTTGCCTGCCACCATTTACGGCAAGAATGTTAAATCTATGTCAGTACAACTGCCTGCAAAAGAGTTTGACAGGCTCTATAAAGAAGTGGGGGAAACAGGTCTTGTTGAAGTTTCGCTTGATAAAGAATTACCCCGTCCGGCTTTTATCAAACATGTACAGCTTGATCCAATATCTTCTTTACCCCTTCACGCCGATTTCTACCAGGTAAATCTAACGGAAAAGGTTAAAGCCATGGTGCCGGTGGCGGCTCTTGGCGAACCTAAGGCTGTGCTTGATAAAGTGGGAGTTTTATTAACTCCTCTTTCGGAGATTGAGGTTGAGAGTTTGCCAACCGATGTTCCGGAAAAAATCGAAGTTGACGTGTCGCACTTAGCACAGGTAGACGAACAAATTAAAGTTTCTGACCTCAAAGTTACATCCGGTGTAGTCGTGTTAACGGAGGCAGAACAGATTTTGTTTAAGATAGGATCTCTGGTAACCAAAGAAGCAGAGGAACAGGCCAAAGCCGAAGAAGCCGCCGCAGCCGCTGCCGCAGCAGAGGCCGGTGTAGCAGCAGGCGAGGCGCCTGTGGAAGGGCAAGCTCCTACTGCTGAAGGAGAAAAACTCGCAACTGCCCAAGCTCCCAAGGAAGCTGAACCGCAAAAGGCTCAGCCCGAGGAAAAACCTCAATAACCTTTTTATTTTCGTTAGAAAACAAACTTGTTTATTTATCCCTTATTACTTTCTCCAATTCTCTGGCAGGTTCAAAGTTAGGGTCAAGGGTCAGGGTTTTATTTAAATAGTACTTTGCTTCCGAAAGGCGATTGAGCCGATAAGTCAAAACCGCCAGCTCAAAATAGGCATCGCGAAAGTCTGGCCGCTTGGCCGCCACCTGCTGCCACCGGGCAATTTGGGCCTCCAGATTCTGTTTTTCCGCCTGCTTCGTCTGTGCTCTCTGGTAGGTCTGATAAAGATTTTGCCCAAATTTTCCCAGCTGGAAAAGCAGAATAGAGGCTACTATTAGAATAATAAACATTCGCCAGAAGGTTTTTGCGGTAATTTTGCGGAAAATCTGCGGGAAATATGACTTTAACGCGGCCATGCCTCTATCATAATTGATTTTTGCTCATGAGACAATAACTGGTACAGCTTTTCGGTAATAAAGGGCATAAAAGGATGAAGAAGCCGTAACAAAATTAAAAATGAAAAATGAAGAATTAAAAATGAATTTTGGTTAAGGCGGTTTTTGACGTCTTCGATATATTTGTCGGCAAAGGTGTGCCAGATAAAGTCATAAAGGGTCTCTGCTGCACGGTTAAAGTTATAAGCTTCCAAATCTTTGGTCACTGTTTTAATTAATATTTGGGTCTTCCCAACGATCTCTTTATCGTTTTTATGTTGGGCCAGATTGTTTAATTGTTTTATCGTTAGATTGTTTCGGATTTCGGATTTCGGATTTAGAGTTTCTCGTTTCATGTCGATGAAACGAGTGATGTTCCACAGTTTATTAGTGAAATTTCTGGCTGCCTGCAGTTTGGGATAAGAGAGGGCCTGATCATTACCCAAAGCCGTACCATAAACCAGGGCAAAGCGCACAGCATCAGCGCCATATTGATCAATTAATTCCAGGGGGTTAACCACATTACCCTTGCTTTTACTCATCTTTTGTCCCAACGGGTCTCTCACCATGCCGTGCAGAACTACATGCTCAAAAGGGATTTTTTTTGTCGTATAAAGTCCGACCATCACCATTCTGGCCACCCACCAGCGCAGAATTTCATAGCCTGTTTCCATCACGCTGGTGGGATAAAAATACTCATAATCAGAAAGTTCCTGATTATTTATTTTTGATTTTGGGCTACTCATCAGAGTGGCGAACGGCCACTGGGCCGAGGAAAACCAGGTGTCAAAAACATCGGAATCCTGCTCCCAATCTTTTCCTGACGGCGCCTCGCCTTCAGTTACCATCCACCTCCCTGTTTTGGTGTTTCTCCAGGCCGGAATTCGTATTCCCCAGACAATTTGCCGACTGATATTCCAGTCTTTGATGTTTTCCAGAAATTGAAAATATATCTTTTCAAAACGCCGGGGGAAAATTTTAATTTCCCCTTTTTTAACCGCGTCAATTGCCGGTTTGGCCAACGGTTCCATTTTAACAAACCATTGTTCAAGCGGAAGCGGCTCAATAACGGTTTTACACTTATAACAAAGCCCTACTCTATGTTGATAGTTCTCGTCTACCTTTTCCAGCAGTCCTCTCTTTTTCATTATCTCAACCACCGCAGTTCTAGCCTGTTTAACAGTTAATCCGGCAAACTTGCCTGCTTTGTCATTTAATTTACCGTTAAAATCAATTACCTGTCTGGCAGGCAAATTATGTCTTTGGCCGATTTCAAAATCGGTAAAGTCGTGAGCGGGGGTGACTTTAATCACTCCGGTACCAAACTCGGGGTCAACCGTTTCATCGGCCACCACTTTAATTTTGGCCGGCCCCAATACTGTTTCTATTTCAATTTCTTTACCAACATATTTTTGATAACGCTTGTCTTGTGGATGAACAGCTACGCCGGTATCGCCAAACTTGGTTTCCGGCCGCACCGTGGCTAAAACTAGCGGCCCGTATTTAATATAGTAGAGGGGATCTTTTCGTTCCTCATAAATTACCTCTAAGTCAGAAAAACTGGTCCCGTCTTTAGTACAATAATTAACCAGACGTTTGGCCCGATAGACCAAGCCATCATCGTACATTTTCTTAAAGGTTTTATAGACAATTCCGATAATATCCTCGTCCAGAGTAAATTTCATCCGGTTCCAATCCAGAGAAAAACCCAATCGACGCAGTTGACTCTCCATGCCGCCGCGGTTTTTCTCCACAAAATCCCAAATCATCTGATAGAGCGTCTTTCTATCGTAATCAAAGCGCGATTTGCCTTGCGAGGCCAGATATTTTTCAAAGACAAACTGGGTTTCAAAACCGGCATGGTCAGCTCCCGGCAGCCACAGCGTGGGGCTGCCCTTCATGCGATGGTAGCGGATTAAAATATCCTCAATTACATACATGGCATGGCCAAAATGAAGCGGGGCATTGGCGTTGGGGGGAGGAAGAATAATGGAGTAGAGAGAAGCATTTTTCTTCAATTGCGGTTGAAAATATCCGCTTTCTTCCCACGTCTGATAAATCTTTCCCTCCATTTCCTGATGTTTATAGACCTTATCCATGGCTCAAATTGTAGCAGAGAGAATGAGGTTATACAATGCTCCAAACTTTTGGTATATTGACATGTTTAGTCATGTTTGGTACAATATAGTTATGATCGACAGTCAAGTTTTGCCTAAAGCTTATACTCCCGAGCAGGCGGCAGCCATGCTCCAGCTTAGTAAAAATACCATTTACCAGTTGATTGGCAGAGGAGAAATTGTGGCCAAAAAAATAGGTAAAGTGTACAGAATTCCTCAAAGTTCGCTTTCTTTTATTTTTTCCGGTTTAGATGAAGATCTTTTAAGAGCACAAAAAGAAGATTTCAAAAACCTGGATAAAATCCAAAGTGCTCTGGCTAAAGTGAGAAAAAATCCGTGAGTAAAAAAGTTTTTGTTGATTCCGATGTGGTGATTTCTTCTCTACTATCCCAAAAAGGCGCGGCAAACCTTCTTTTAAATAAACAAAGAGATAAATTTAGCATTTCCAACATTTCCCAAAAAGAACTAAAGAAAGTAGTTGATAGATTGGGAATAAGTCAGGATAAACTGCAGACTTTAATTAGAAAAAGGCTCAAAGTAGTTAAGCTTAGAGAAAATAAAACAAAGATTAAAAGTAATTTTCAAGCCTATTCAACAGATCCTAATGACGCTCATATTGTGGCCGGGGCTAAAGCTGCCAAAGCTAAGTTTTTATTAACTTATAATCTCAAACATTTTCAAAGACAAAAGATTTATGATGATTTAGGCATTGTAGTTTTAACTCCGGCCCAATACCTACAGTATTTAAGAAGTTTAGGATAGTTCGCGCTTAATTTAACCCCTTGTGCTATACTAAATTTTGCCATGGAAGATGTTGATGAACTTATTTATACCGCTGTTTTTTCTTCAAATAATAATGAAAAACAACAGGCGCGGTTGATTATCAGAAAAAAGGCACAACAGCTTGGTATTTTTACCGCCTCAATAAATAATCTTTATCGGGCCATTGGCAGGGGAGCTTTGCGTCAGAACGGGACAGGCTTTACTGTGGCCGCAATCAATATTAGAACACTGACATATGATACCGCCCGGCTGATTTTTCGCTTGATGACAGAACAGGCCATTGGGGCGGTTATTTTTGAAATTGCCCGCTCCGAGATTGGCTATACCGATCAAAGTCCGGACGAGTATGCGGTTTCTATTTTGGCAGCAGCGGTAAAAGAAAATTACCAGGGCCCTGTTTTTCTCCAGGGCGATCATTTTCAGGTTAATGAAATAGAACAGACAAAAAACTTGATCAAACAGGCCTTGAATGCCGGATTTTACAACATCGATATTGACGCATCGGTGCTGGTTAATTTATCTTTGCCCGATTTAGACGCCCAGCAGAGGCAAAACTACGAGACAACGGCAGAACTTACTCAATACGTTCGTCAACAACAGTTACAAGGAGTGACCGTTTCCATTGGCGGGGAAATAGGCCATATTGGCGGGAAAAACAGCACGGTTGCGGATTTTGAAGCCTTTATGAAAGGCTATACCGCCCTGGTGAAAGATAATGGAATTAGCAAAATAAGCGTGCAGACAGGCACTACTCATGGAGGAGTGCCCCTGCCCGCAGGTATGCTGATTCCCATTACACCGGATTTTACTATACTTCATGATATAGGCTTGGTGGCCCGGAAGAAATACGGCCTGGGGGGAGCAGTGCAACACGGCGCCTCCACATTGCCAATAGAACACTTTCCCAAATTTGTAGAAGCGCAGACTTTAGAAATTCATCTGGCCACCGGTTGGCAAAATATTGTTTTTGAAACTATGCCCCAGTCGCTGCGGGAAGAAATTTACCAATGGCTTTTTGATAATCAAAAAGCCGACTGGCAGGAAGGATGGTCAAAAGAGCAGTTTATCTACAAAACCAGAAAAAAAACTCTCGGGCCTTTCAAGAAAAAACTGTGGAATCTTACAGATGAGGAAAAGCGGCCAATGTTGCAAAACCTCACCCAGCGGTTTACAGATATTTTTGAAAATCTCGGTCTCTTTAATACTAAAAACACAGTGGCAAAATATATTCATCAATAAGTGTTATACTTTTATTATTATGACTTCCCAGGATATAGAATTTTCCAACGATATTCAAAAGCTGCAAGTAAAAATCCAAGCAGTTTCCCTGCCGCCAGATCTTCTTGAACGAATGCAGTCGATGATTGACAGGCTCACCCGCATGGCAGCCCATGGCGGCTACTCCAGCGAATACGAGGCGATAAATCGCTATATAGACTGGATTGTTAATTTGCCGTGGCAGGGGAGAAGCCAGGACAATTTGGATTTAGTCAATGCCAAAGCGGTGTTGGACAAAAACCATTATGGATTGTCGCAGATTAAAGACAGAATTTTGGAGTATCTGGCCGTCTTGTCATTACAGTCCAAAACAAGGTCGGACCTTGAAAAAGGGCTTATTAGGGCGCCAATTTTGTGTCTAGTAGGTTTAGTGGGAACAGGAAAAACCACCCTTGGTTTCTCTATTGCCCAGGCTTTAGGCAGAAAATTTGAGCGGATTCCCTTTGGTGGAATGGGAGATAGTTTAACTCTGCGGGGACAGGCCCGGGCTTTTGCCGATGCCGAGCCGGGAGCGGTGATTAAAGCCTTGCGGAGGGCCCAAACCAAAAATCCGGTCATTTTGCTTGATGAAATAGACAGGGTGGCCGAAGGTGCGCGATCTGATATTATGGGAGTTTTAATTGAACTTTTGGATCCTGAACAAAACGTCAATTTTATTGATCACTTCGTTGATTACCCATTTGATCTGTCCGAAGTCCTCTTTGTGGCCACTGCCAATAATACTACCAATATCTCTACCGCTGTTTTGGACAGACTGGAGCCTTTGCAAATGCCATCATATTCCGATGAAGAGAAAACCACCATTGCCAAGTCTTATGTTTTTCCCAAAGCAGTGGCCGAGGCCGGCCTTGCTCAAGGGCAGTTAACTATTGCCGATTCGGTCTGGCCGCAAATTGTCCGTCCGCTTGGTTTTGATTCCGGCATCCGAACTTTGGAGCGGACCATCCAGGGAATTTGCCGCAAGGTGGCGCGGATGATTGTGGAAGGAAAAGGTCAAACCTTTACTATTACACCGGAAAATGTTAAAGAATTCCTGCCAACCTGGTAACATAATTTTTATTATAACTATTATATAATATACTCAAATATGACTAATTCACTGCGTTTTATTCCCTTAGGCGGAGTGGGAGATGTAACCAAGAACATGTACGTCTATGAATACGGCAATGATATTCTGATTATTGACTGCGGTATTGGTTTTCCCCACGAGGAGATGTTTGGGGTAGATCTGCTCATTCCCGATATTTCTTATCTTCTGGATAAAAAAGATAAAATTCGCGGCATGGTTTTGACTCACGGACACGAAGACCATATAGGTGCTCTTCCTTATATTTTGCCCTCACTTCCTAAAATTCCCATCTTTGCCACTAGGCTTACAGCCGGTTTGGCCAATGCCAAGCTGTCCGAGTTTGGACTGGGTACGCCGGTAGCCTCTACTTCATACGGAGGAGACATTCCACTGGGACAGTTTAATGTTTCTTTTATCCATGTTTCTCACTCTGTTCCCGATGCGGCCAATATCGCAGTTAAAACTCCGATAGGCAATTTTTTTCATGCCAGCGATTTTAAGTTTGATTTAACTCCGGTTGACGGCCAGCCCACAGATGTTTTATCCATTGCCGAAATTGGACAAAAGGGGACGATTGGTCTTTTTTCCGATTGTCTGCGCAGTGAAACGCAAGGAGTAACTCCTTCGGAGCGAAATATCGAGGAAAGTCTGGCGCAGGAAATTCAGCAGTGCCAGGGTAAATTTATCGTTACCACTTATTCGTCCAATATCTCGCGTCTTCAGCAGGCAGTTAATGTAGCTTCCCGTTTTAACAGAAAAGTCTGTTTTGTCGGCCGCTCCATGGTGGCGGCCAAAGAAGTGGCAGTGAAACTGGGATTTTTGACAATTCCCAGGGGACTGGAAGTTAAGCTGGAACAATTAAAACATTATCAAGATAAACAGCTATTATGCATCGTGGCCGGCAGTCAGGGACAGGAAAATTCGGCCATGACCAGAATTGCCGCCGGCGATGACAAATTTATCAAAATTACAGACGCAGATGCTATTGTATTTTCGGCCGATCCTATTCCCGGCAATGAAAACGCCGTCAATAGCTTAATTGACGCTCTTTCCAAAAAAGGAGCGGAAGTTTTTTATTCGGAAATCAATGATTCCTTTCATGTGTCGGGACACGGGGCGGCTGCCGATCTGATGCTGATGATTCAACTGACCAATCCCAAGTTTCTTTTGCCTATCGGCGGCACTTATAAGCAGATGGTGCAGTATCGCAAACTGGCCACCAGTATGGGATATAAGAAAAACCAGGTTTTTTTGGCAGACGATGGTGATATTTTGGAATTCACTGCTAACTCGGCCCGGGTGACAGGCAAAGTGCCGCTGCGCCAGGTTTATGTTGATGACATTGAGGGAGTAGAAATTCATTCGTCAATACTGCGAGACCGGCAGAAACTGGCGGAAGATGGAATCATCATAGCCATTGTACAGGTGGATAGAGAAGGCCGGCTTTATAACGATATTGATTTAGTTTCCAGAGGTTTTTTGGATTTTTCCCAAAACAAAGACGTTTTGCAAAGCATCAAGCAGGAGATACGGCGGACACTTTCCCAACATCAGGGTAAAGTAAAAGAGTGGCATTTACAGAGAAAACTTATCGAAACGGCTCTGGAGAAGTTTATCCTCAAAAATCTCCGCCGCCGGCCGCTGGTATTATCGATTGTTATTGAGGTATAAACTCATTGCTTTTTATACGAACGTTGCCCGGGCTGACAATAATCAGGTTGCTTTTATAATCTTCTTTGCGTAAATCTTTTAATAATCTTTTGACTTCTTGATTGATAGTAGCGGTTGAAAGCTCATTTGGAAAACGCAGAATGATAATTCCCTTATGTTTAGGAAAATCCAGGATATTTGCGAAATCTAGGTCTCCGGAAACTATGATTGCTTCTTTCTGTTGAGCCCAAGCAAAAATTTGCTGATCTTTTTGTCCTCGCAAACCTTCATCTCGCACATCAAAAACAGTAAAACCTAAGTCCTTAAAAACTGAAGCTATGGATTTATGAAGGTCTTCATCAATTAAAACTCGAAGATTCACTTAAATACCAACAAATACTTTTTCCTGCTCTACTAAACGAGTAGCGTATTTGATGGCATTGAGGACATCTTTTTTGGTAACTTGGTACTCTGTTACTACTTCTTCAATCAGCATACCTCCGGCAAGTTTTCCTAAAATTACCTCCACCGGTACTCTGGTACCTTTAATGACAGGCTTGCCAAATCTAACCTGCTGGTCAACAGTTACTCCTTGGGCAAGTTCATATTTTTTCTTCACCCTTTTCATACAAAATTATTATACCACGGAAATAAATAGTTTACAAAATAAATGTTTATGGATAATTCTTGTCTCTACCTTAGGGGTGGAAAAATAAGATGACAAGGTGGTATTAGTGACTATGGTGGTTGCCATTTTGTAATAGAGTGACTGTTCCTAGTAAATCCTCAGCAGTAATCGGTCGCCATTCTCCTCCTTGAGCCTCTGCTTCAGTTTTTATTAAGATTGTTTTATTAATTATGAATTCTAAATCAGCGCCGCTGGCCCCATCTGTTGCTTGAACAATCTTGTCAAGATCCATATTTTCTTCGAAGAGCTCTGTTGGGAAACCTGATCTTTGAAGAGCTTTATTGATATGAACCTGTAGAATTGCTTTTCTACCAGTTTGATCTGGGAGACCGACTTCGATTAAACGGTCGAACCTCCCGGGTCTTAAAAGGGCGTCATCAACAATTTCTAAACGGTTGGTAGCAGCAATAAAAGTAACATTAGGGTGAGCTCGAATTCCATCCATATTTTGAAGCATCACGGAAACGATGCTGGCAGAAGCATCCCAAGAGGCTGTACGTTCACGACCAAGTGCATCAATTTCATCAAAAAAAATAATTACTTGATTACCTCCCTGGGCACTTGTAGCAGCTTTTGTAAAAACATCGGCCATATTTTTTTCTGATTGACCATACCATTTAGTTCTTATATCAGAGCAAGTGACATCAATAAAAACTGCTCCAGTTTCTTGGGCAATGGCACGAGCCAAAATGGTTTTGCCGTTGCCCGGAGGACCAAAAAAAAGAATACCTTTAGGTCTTTTTGCCCCACGTTTCATAAGAGCTTCGGGGTTTTTAATGGAAAGTACTAGGCTTTTAGCCTCTGCTACAGCCCTATCTTGGCCGGCAATCTCGTCAAAGGTGGGGAATTGAGGTTTGTCCTTCGGTTCGGCAGGTTTAACGGTCGCTCCCTCCTGGATTAGTAGATTCAAAACCCACACGCCTCCCCCAAGTGCCAAAAACCAGTTTCTGTGGTTTTCTAGCTCTTGAACAGCTTTAGCACCAGTTCCCTGAATAGTACCGAGATAATCTGCATCCTGCCAGTTATCTACCCCAAGGGTCATAGAAGCAATAGAACCGGCCAAAAGGACATTTTTAAAAGCTCTGGTGCCACTGATTTTTTCCTTACCCATAAATCACATTTTACTATAATGACTTATAGTTTGTCAAGTTAAAAATCTTCTGTTGCAATCTTATAGCAATGTTACTATCATAAATATATGAAGCATAATTTGCCGAAAGAGCAGATACTCAAAAACTATGAGCAAAAAGGGTATGAAATTGTGCGAAGAATGGTGGAAATTGTGGCCCGCGCCCAAAGAAAAGTTGATAATAAAGCATATAACAAAGCGTTAGAAAAAATGGAAAGATAGCCAACATGCCTGCCGCAGTTAGTCCAGAAGTAAGACCACCAGAAGCAAGACCTCCTGCCGAGAAGCCCTCTTTCGAGAGTCGCTTTCAACAGATAGGCGGACAATTTAGAACAATCCAAACCAGATTTCTGGCTACCGTGGCCGGACTTGCCCGAGATAACCCAACCGTTAATCTTACGGGAGAAGAGGAAGATCTTCGAAGTCAAGCAAACGCTTTGGAGCGTTTAGGCGAAGATACAGAAAAAAGGTTAGGGATTGATGTACGAGGAGTAGTTGGGGCAGCAGGAGCAAAAGTGCGCGGGGGAATTGATACGCTGGCCAGCCGGGCCGGAACAAAATTAGAAGTAATGCGAAGAGAGGATCTTTTCCGCCACTTTCAAGAAGAAGGCCTGGAAGATCCCCAAAAAGCTCTGGCGGTAGTTGATTATCTAGAACATAATTTGCTTCACACAAGGGATTGGGTAAAAGTACGCGGCAAAGATGAAATACAAATTGAGCAACCTTATCGCTACAGTAAAGAAGATGTTGAAAGCATTAGACAAATAACCTCTGGCGTAGAAGACCCAATAAAACTACTAAATCAGATTTCTCAAGTAATCCAGCTTCCGCAGTCATATCGTTTACATACATTTAGCCGCTATGTAGAACTCGTTAAAGACAATCCTCGGCTCCCGGATTTAATTGCCAGGCTTTCGCAAATAGGTTCTCTGGGAAAGATAAGTATTTATAATGTTAACTTTTCCGATGATGAGCAAACAAAAGCAACGTACAGAGACTATTATTCAAATAAGACACTACCAGAACCTATACAACAATTCCTCAAAATACCCCAAGAAGAATATGAGAAGCTTTTTAGTCAGGATAATATAAATTGGGTAAAACAATTAAACGAAAGGTTAGTAAATTTTTGTAAAAGACGAGAAGCAGATACAAAGAGCGTAGTACGAACACCCGCATTACAAGATTTACTTACAATAGCAGGTGATGCTACTTTTCAAAAAATGTATGAGGAATCGATTAGAGATAGGTTTGGAGAGTATTCTATTACGGAAAGAAATGTAGGCGAAAGTGCGGATTTTTTTCTCGGGCTGGTGAGGGAAGCGCCAGAGCTAATTGAGCTTTATAAGAATGGTTTTAATGTGGGAAATATAATTAAATATAATTATAGTTTTGAACAGGGTTTAAGTACCGCTATTGCCCGCCGGGGAGAATTCCAGCAGATACTGGCTGATGGGGAACTTTGTAAAAGGGCACAGATTATGGAGCGATATGGACGGCGAGTACCCGTTGTCTCTTCGCTTGAAAACGCCCCCACGTATTTACAGGTTGAGCCAGAACAGTTAGAAAAGTCTTTAGTTATTTTAAATAATCTGCAAAAAACCGCCGCCGATATAGAAGGGGATGTACATAATGAATTACAGAGTATTTGCAGGTTGATTAAAAATGGAGCATTGGATAAAGTAGGAGTTGAAGAAGTAAAAACCGCCTTCGAGGTTCTGAATGAACATGGCGTTTCCTATACCGCGCTTCCCGTGCATCTAGGAATTCTTATAGGAGATTGTCAAGATGGTCATGATTTGCAAAATAGAATGGAGTGGATAGTACGGCCAGATTTTCAGGAATCTTTGGCAAAATTCTTTACAAGCTATGCATTAAATAATCCTGATATCAGGATAGAGGCTCTTAAATCGCCTGAATTATTCTCCTGGCTTTATGAAAATAGAGAGCGCATGCACCAGCGGATTGAGTTGTGGCAGGAGAAGAACAAATATTTTGATAGTGGCCTTAAGAATTTATCAGCACTTAAACAACTTGCAGATCTTAGTGATGCCCAATTTGAACAGCTCACTTCGCTTCTAGCAGATAGAGTAGTAATATCTGATTCTTCTATCTTAAGAGGAATAAGACTGTTGTCTTTTTCTCAACAGGAAAGAGAAGAGTTATTTGCTAGTTGTGAAAGACACTATATGCCTATTATTTCCGATGGATCGACTATGCCTCTTAATAATGAGGCCGCAGAAATTCTTCTTTCTGCTTCTGTTCAAAGACGCGAAGAGCTTTTTGCTATCGCAGATAAGCTCCCAAAACCTGCTTACGCAAATTATGGACTTCCTTCCGAAAAGGTTTTATTCTGGAACTACTTGCTTGATAATCCACAAGCTCTTGATAGATTGACTGTCTTTGCAGGATTAAACGAAGCTGCGGAAATAACTAGACATGGTCTGATGACGGGATTATTCATGAGGCTAATAGACAAGAATAGGGAAAACCCGGAGTTTATTTTGAATGATTATATAACTGAACAAGGACTGCCGACACTTCGATTTATAACAGATCTTATTGAACAGAGAGAGGCATATCATTATGATGAAAATTATCGTAACGGAGTTCTAGGATTAAACGATGTTTTGACGGTACTTTTGAGTGACGATTTTCTGGCATCGCTGTCCCCGCAGGAAAAACCTTTTTGGCAGGCTTTTAAGATTGTTCCGCTCACAGGGCGGGCTATTCTTGTTCAGCAAAAAGAGAGATTTAACGAGTTCTTTGCTGATGGAAAACCAACAGTGGTTTTTCTTAACGAGTTTGTTTTGAAAGAACAAACCCCAGAGAAAGTAGATAGATTATTAAGTATTGTTGATTTTGAATCGTTTTCACAAGATGAAAGAATATTTTGGCAGGTTTTTAGAATCACTCCTTATCCAGCCCGACCTATTCTTACTGAACAAAGAGAAAGATTAAATGAATTTTTTATTAACGGAAAACCAACAGCGTCTTTTCTTGAGGAAGTTGTCGGAAAACAACAGCTCCAAGCGTTAGACACATTACTAGAAATAGCGGATTTAGAATCATATCCGCAAGATGAAAAAGCATTTTGGCAATCTTACAGAAGTTTTCCCAGAGCAATTAAAAAATTTGTTTTGGAACAAAAAGACAGGTTTTCTGAACTTGTAGTTGATGGTAAAGAAACACCTGCTTTTTATTCAGAACTTGCTGTAAATAACCCGCAGTATTTTGTTGAAAATGCTGATAGAGCGCAATGGAAGATGGCGTTTGGGGAAGATATAGTCAACAAATTTTTAGATTCACTACCTCGACAAACAGACGAGAAACGCAATGCTTTTACCCACAACGAATATGATAGAACAACGGAATTTATTAAATTCTTGCTTTATCAGGCAGAAACAGATTTTGGTGTAAATACTGGTGATCTGGAGGTTTTGACCTCATACGTTTCGCAGTTTGGTTTAGCAAGAAGCCCGCTTATGTTTCATTACTTCAAAAATATTTATTTGTTTGAACAGCAGAAGATTTCAGAGTTGCCGCAAGATATAGAAGTATTAGGCATTCGATCAGTTCAAGAAATGAAAACGCAGCTTGCTCGGGTAAGGGAAATAGTTTACGGCGAAACTCCACTTACCGATCTTTCACAGTTTTCTAATTTTGAGGTACAAATGTTAAGCGTTATTACCGGTAAAAGCACGCATAGATTTGATTATAGTAAGCAACCTATCGAGAGAATAATGCAGGATTTTCAACAAGATATAGCATCAGGATCAATAGTAGGATTGCCCCAAGGTTATCGTCCGGAAGTGCTTGATGCGGCAAATGTTCGCATAGAATTTAATGCGGAGGAGGTGCGAGATGATTATGAGACCTTAAGGGCGGAAATTCTAGCAAGTATTCAAAACCCCAACGATGTGGAAACATTGTCAGGAGAGCTTAAAGGAGTTATTCAAAGAAAAATTGAAGAGATAGAAACAGTAGTTGCTTCAAGCGAGGGAAAGAAGCGAGACTTTGTAGAAAAGGAGCGGGAACGGTTTTTAGGATATAGAACACAATTAGGAGATGTAAAAAGTCTTGATTCTCTGACAAGCACAATTTTGGATATAAACTTTGACAAAACAGAACAGCGGTTGGTTAACTCAATAGTTAGAAGGATAATTTTTAGCAAAGTTTTTCAAAAGCATTTTTCCGGGGGCTTTATTCAAGAAATTCAAATGCAGTTGGAAGGAGAGATTTCAGCGGCATCTTTGGAAACAGTTATCAATATTATTGATGAAATGGGGAAAACGCATGTGTTCAACCTTAAAGGTGATAATCAAGAGGGATATTGGGATGAGGAAGTGTTTAAAAAAGTACGGGATTCGAAGCGCGGACGGGATCTACCAAACTGTTTTAGTCCTCATATCAATAAACTCAAAGAGGCGGTAAGAAACTTTGAAAAAATTCAAGAAGGAGGAAGCAACAAGATTGCCATTATTCCCGACAGGGGTTTTGTTGGAGAAATGTCCGGATATTTGGCAGATGTTTGCTATACGGCAGAATACCCATTGCTTAAAAAATGGCCCAATGTAGTACCATATAAATTTGTTATGCGTGATCCAGATACACAAGAATTGCGTTTTATTGGTAGCGTACTTGTTTTTGAAGTAAGCGATACAGCCGGCAATCCTTCTTTGCTAGTGCGTGCTTTTGATGTACCGCAGGAGAGTACAATAGATATTGATGGTTTTATAGAGCAGTTTTTGGATAAAATGGTTGAGGTTGGAAAAGAGCGAGGAAAGCGCCGGGTTTTAGTTGCGGGGGCGCAAGGGTCTATATCAAATTATCAAATGACCATAAACCACATGTCACAAAATTATATTAGAGGTAGAGAGCCTGTATCTTTAAGCGAACAATTTCGTTTTAATAATTACGATTTGACTAATAGTTGTTTTGTAGCCAGAGAAATAAAAGACGATGACAATTAACAATTTGCGGGAGGGGGATTAGAGAAAACTTTTGTCATTGTTGAAATGGGTTGACATGCTCTTAAATATATGTTATACATTAGACATATGATTAGAACACAAGTTTATCTGCCAAAATCTCTCTACCAGTACATTGATTTGGTGGCCAGAAGAGAAAAAAAATACAAAGCAGAAGTGATCCGAGAAGTACTTGAGGAAGGGGTGAAAAGAAAACAAGGTAATGCCGGGACTACACTTTTGAAAATAGCGGCTATGGCCAAAAAGTATAAGTGGAAAGGGCCAAAAGATCTCTCCAAAAATATTGACAAATATCTCTATGAAGAAGCATGAATAAGCCGGTAATTATTGATTCTAGCGCCTTCATCTCCCTCGGGGCAATAACAGACAGTAATTTCGAAAAGGCTAGCACTATTAGTAAACAAATCGAAAAAGATGATAGAACTATTGTGATGCCATCAGAAGTCTTCACAGAGATAGTTAATGTTGTTGGTAAAAAGGTAGGGCACGACGCAGCCATTAAACAAGGGAGTAAAATTCTCTTGTCAGGAACGATTACTATTGTCGAAACCACCCCCGATATCCGAAGAAACGCTTTTTTCAAATTTCAAAAACAGCCCAAATCTGTGAGTTTTACCGACTGTTTCGTCATGGCTTTTGCTGATGAATTTGAAACAAAAGAAATTTTTGGTTTTGATGAAGCCTTCCGCAAAAATGGCTATACTCGCGTAGGAATTGACAGGGCGCAAGCGGTAAGTTGAACTTGCGGCCGTAAAGCTATATACTATAATATATGCCCAAGTTTGGACGCGGCCGTTTCGGCAGACGCCGTTCGCTTTTTCGACTGAAACTTAAAAAGCAAACTATCTATGCGCTTTTTGCCATCTCTTGTATTGGACTTTCTGCGGTAATTCTTCTTTCCTTTAGCAATTCCTCGGCAATTTTTGTCAGAACCCAAAATCTGCTTACGGCCTTTTTCGGATGGGGAAAAATACTTTTGCCGGTCGCTCTTTTCCTGTTGGGGTTGTTATTCACCGGCGCCCGCATGAAGCTGGCCCGGGCTAACGTAGGGGCGGGTTTTATTTTGGCCTGGCTGTCTCTTTTAGGCCTGACAAAAGCAGGCATGCTGGGTTTAACGATATTTCAAAATATCGCCGATTTACTTACTGCGGCAGGAGCTATACTGATACTTTTGGGAGGACTGGTGGTGGGCCTGGTCGTTTTATTCAATACGCCGATTGATCAAATTGTCAGCAGTATCGTGCGGATAATTGCTCTTTTAACAAATGCAGCGCAAAAGTTATTTACAGCCCTTTTTGTTAAGAAAAAAGAGGCAGCCACGGCCTGGAACAAAAATAATGAGATTAAAATTAGGGGCAGCGATAAAGGAGAACCGGCTCCCCGGGTGATTAAGGCGGAAGTGTTAAAAAAATCCGATAAAGCCACCCTGGCTTTGGGTACTGCTTTGGTGGCCAACGCTCCCAAAGATTTAGGTATCTGGGAATATCCGCCTTTATCACTTCTCTCTACCGTCCCCGGGCAAAAGGCAGACCGCGGCGATCTTAAAGCCAACGCCGCCACTATCGAAAAAACCCTGTCCAGCTTTGGTATTTTGGCCCGGGTGGTGGAGGTAAATTTAGGTCCGGCTGTTACCCAGTATGCTCTGGAAATAGCTCTGGGTACCAAACTTTCCAAAATCCTCTCATTATCAAACGACCTGGCACTGGCCCTGGCTGCCCCCACCGGACAAATAAGAATAGAGGCTCCTATTCCGGGACGGTCGATGGTGGGTATAGAAATTCCCAACCGCTCCCTGGAATTTGTCACCTTAAAAACTATGCTTTCCTCATCCATTATGCAAAATAGCAAATCAAAGCTGACGGTTTCTCTGGGTCTTGATGTTTCCGGCAATCCGGTGGTGACTAATATTGCCAAAATGCCTCATGTTTTAATTGCCGGTACCACCGGCTCCGGTAAATCGGTTCTGCTTAATTCGTTTATCGCCTCTCTTCTTTTCCGCACCACCCCTTCGGAAATTAAACTTATTCTGATTGATCCAAAGCGGGTGGAACTGGTTGGCTATAATGGTATTCCCCATCTTTTAACACCGGTGATTGTGGATGTGGAAAAAATTCTCTCCGCTCTTAAGTGGGCGATGAGCGAGATGGATAGAAGATACAAGATTTTTGCCGAAGCAGGGGTGCGCAATATCGATGCCTACAATGAATTTTCCGGCTTTCAGGCGCTGCCTTACATTGTAATTATCATTGATGAACTGGCAGATCTGATGGCCTATGCTCCGGTGGAGGTGGAGGATACCGTTTGCCGGCTGGCGCAGATGGCCCGGGCCACCGGCATCCATCTGGTTTTGGCTACTCAAAGACCTTCTGTTGACGTTATCACCGGTGGGAGACATGCTGTATATTCCTCCGGATCAGGCCAAGCCCACCCGCATTCAGGGAACCTATGTTTCGGAAGAGGAGGTTAATAAACTGGTGAAGTTCTTAAAAGATAAAGGGATAGTTATTGAATATACACAAGAGGTAACTAATCAGCCTCTGACCTTTCGCAAGGGGCTCTCTGGAGCAGGCGAGGGCGGCAAAGACGATCTTTTTGAAGAGGCGGTACGAATTGTCTGTCAGTTTGACAGAGCTTCGGCCTCTCTTCTTCAGCGAAAACTGTCTGTCGGATATGCCCGGGCGGCGCGGATTGTCGATCAGCTGGAAAGAGAAGGCGTTATCGGTCCAGGCGAAGGTTCAAAGCCGCGGGATGTCCTGGTTCGCAATGCGGAAGAGTTTTTGCAAAGGGAACAGACTGCCTCGTAATAATCAGATATTAGGTAATTGAGATATTAAGATATTGAGTGTTTTTTTCTCCTAATATCTTAGTATCCTAGTATCTTTAATATCTTCTTAATATATGGCGCTAACTAAATCTGGGGAAATTCTTAAAGTAAAACGCCTTGAAAAAAAATTATCATTCGAAGAGGTGGAGAAAGAAACAAAGATTCGGATGAAGTTTTTGCGTGCTTTAGAAGAAGGAGACTTAACTCTTTTTCATTCCACTGCTTATGCCCGGGGATTTTTAAAAAACTACGCCGAATTTTTAGAACTTGATACAAAGCTGATTCTGGCCCTTTTCCGTCGGGAAACAACTTTACAAAAACTAAAAGTAATACCGCAGGGCATGGTGGAGAAAAACTCTCCCTTGCGGATTACTCCCACCCGCGCCGCTTTACTGGTAGTTTTTTTTATCCTGATGGCCGTTTCTTATTATCTTTTCCAGCAATACCGGGGATTTTTGGCAGCGCCTGCCCTTACTTTGGAAAAACCAAAGGAGCAGCAACTTGTTGCCGAGGGAGAAATTGAGGTAACGGGCAAGACAGATATTGATGCAACAATACTGGTGAATAGTCAACCAGCCGTACTTGAGGAAAGCGGCCGCTTCAGCATCAAAATTAACGTGTTTGCCGGAGAAACAACGATTACTGTGGTAGCCAAAAATAGAAGGGGTAAGGAAACTGTGATAACAAGAAAAATTAAGGTGGAGTGAGAGAGCGAAGGGGGTGCCGTCTGGTACCCCCTTGACAACTTTTAGCACTCATGATATATTACTGCTAACCATGCCGGATTTGACACAAAGACAAAGACAAATCTTAAAAAGTCTGATTGAAGAATATATGAATACAGCCCAGCCGGTTGGTTCGGAAACACTGGAGAAAAAATATAGTCTGGGTGCCTCTCCTGCCACTTTGCGAAACGAAATGGTGAAGCTTACCGAAATGGGGTTTTTGATAAAACCGCATACCTCGGCCGGACGTACGCCAACTCCCATGGGTCTTAAACTGTATGTTAAAGAACTGATGAAAGAAGAGGAACTGTCGGTGGCAGAAGAAGTGGCGGTAAAAGAAAAAATTTGGGACTTTCGAAGCGAATTTAAAAATCTTATTCGCGAAGCCACCAGAAATTTAGCGGCGCGAACCAAAAATCTGGCTCTTTCGGCCACGGACCAGGGCGATATCTATTCTGCCGGCACCTGTCATATTTTGGAGATGCCGGAGTTTTATGATATTGACGTGACCAGAAATTTGCTTTCTCTTTTGGATCAATCGGATTACTTTACCAAACTGATAGAGCGGTTTATAGATGACAGTGAGATAAACGTACTGCTTGGCGACGATTTGGGATCAGATATTTATGCCGGTTACGGGTTTGTCTTTAGCCGTTTCCATGGAGAAGGTCAGGAAGGGGTTATCGGAGTTTTGGGTCCTGCCAGGCTCAATTACCCGTATATTATTCCGACAGTTCGATATTTTAGCGATTTGATTGAAGAAATGTCTAAAAGTTTGAAAAAGTGACAATGGTAAAGAAAGATACGCATATTTTAGATCTGGAAAATCAACTAAAAAGAGCGCTGGCCGATTATCAAAATTTGGAAAAGCGGTCAGTTGAGCAAAGAAAAGAGTGGGTAAAGAGTGCCAACAAAGATTTGCTCTTGCGTCTTTTGCCGGTTTTAGATACACTGATGTTAGCCAGTCAACACGTACAAGATGAGGGAATTTTAGCCAGCATCAAGCAGTTTGAGGATGCATTAAAAAGCGAAGGGGTGGAAAAGATTGAGACGATGGGACAGGAGTTTAATCCGCAAACTATGGAATGCGTTGTCACGGAACAAGTTGACCCTTCGACGGGCTCAGGGCAAGAGGAAGGAAAAGTAATGGAAGAATTACAAGCGGGATATAGGTTACACGATAAGGTGTTAAGGCCGGCAAAAGTGAAAGTAGGAAAGAAAATATGAGTAAGATTATAAGCAAAGCTTGTAATTTTGAGTTATAAATAAGAGTATTTTTATGAGTAAAATTATTGGAATTGATTTAGGAACTACAAATTCGGCAATGGCGGTGATGGAGGGCGGCAGTCCCAAAGTCATCCATTCGGCCGAGGGAAGAAATGTTGTTCCTTCGGTGGTTGACCCCATCTCTCATGTGGTGGGTGATGTAGCTAAGCATCAGTTAGTGCTTAAACCTAAAACTACCATTTATTCCATCAAAAGATTAATGGGAAGAAAATACAGTGACCCTTCGGTACAAAAAGACGTTAAGCTTCTTCCCTACACTATAAAATCCGGCCGTGACGGTATGGCGGTGGTGGAGGTGGACGGCAGAACCTTTACTCCGCAGGAAATCTCGGCTCAAATTTTACAAAAGATAAAAGCCGACGCAGAAGCATATCTTGGCGGAAAGGTTACCCAAGCGGTTATCACCGTCCCCGCTTACTTTGACGACAGCCAAAGGCAGGCCACCAAACAGGCCGGAGAAATTGCCGGTCTTGAGGTTTTGCGAATTATTAATGAGCCCACAGCTGCGGCCTTGGCTTACGGACTAGACAAGAAAAATGCCCACACCATTGCCGTTTATGATTTGGGCGGAGGAACTTTTGATATTTCCATTTTGGAGCTAGGCGAGGGCGTTTATGAGGTTAAGTCCACCAGCGGCGATACGCATCTGGGTGGCGATGATTTTGACCAGACCATTATTGAATATTTGGCAGATGAATTTAAGAAGGAACATAATGTTGATTTGCGAAAAGATCCCCAAGCTCTACAAAGGCTGAAAGAGGCGGCGGAGAAAGCCAAAATTGAACTGTCCAGCTCGCAGGAGGCGGAAATCAACCAGCCGTTTATTACTCAAGGAAAAGAGGGACCGTTGCATCTGACCATGAAGTTAACGCGGGCCAAGCTGGAAAGTTTGGTTGATGATCTTATCCAAAAAACCATCAAACCGGTAGAAGCCGCTCTTAAAGACGCCAAGGCGAAAGTCGCAGATATTGATGAAGTGGTTTTAGTTGGCGGTATGACCCGCATGCCCAAAATTGTCGAGGTGGTGACCAAATTTTTTGGCAAAGAGGCTCACAAAGGGGTTAATCCTGATGAGGTGGTGGCGGTGGGGGCGGCCATTCAGGGAGGAGTTCTGGGAGGAGAAGTTAAAGATGTATTACTTTTGGATGTAACTCCGCTTACTTTGGGAATTGAAACATTAGGCAGTGTGGCCACGCCGCTTATTTCACGAAATACCACTGTTCCTACTGCCAAATCTCAAGTTTTCTCCACAGCCGCCGATAATCAAACACAGGTAGAGATAAATGTTTTGCAGGGCGAGCGGCCGATGGCTTCGGATAATAAGTCGCTGGGACGCTTTATTCTTGATGGTATTCCTCCGGCCCCCCGCGGCATTCCGCAGGTTGAGGTGACTTTTGATATTGATGCCAGCGGCATTTTAAGCGTTAAAGCCAAAGATAAGGCCACAGGCAAAGAGCAGAGCATTAAGATTACCGGCTCAACCGGACTCTCCAAAGAAGAAGTGGAAAAGATGACCAAAGAGGCGGAGGTTCACGCCCAGGAAGATTTGGATAAAAAAGAAAAAGTGGAGGCCAGAAATACCGCCGATTCCCTTATCTTTACCGCCGAAAAGACAACCGCCGAAAAGACACTTAAAGATGCCGGCGATAAGGTGAAAGAAGAAGACAAAAAAGAAGTGGAAGAAAAAGTGTCGGCGCTCAAGAGCATTTTGGACAGCGGCAGTAAAGAAGATTTGGAGACCAAAACCAAAGAGCTTTCGGATAGTTTGCAAAAAGTGGGTCAGGCGATGTATGCGTCCCAGAAGACGGAAGGCGGAGGTCAGAAGACAGAGGAAACAACAGAAGGAGATAGCGAAGAGAAGAAATCCGACTCCGCCAAGGCTACGTCGGACAAGGACAAGCCAGTGGAGGGAGAAGTGGTAAATTAAAAATTACCAGCCAAAGGCTGGTCCGCCTCTGGCGGAAAAATGAAAAAGTAAAAATTGCCACGCTTAGCGTGGTTATTTGTTATAATCGTCCAGCTGAAAACCTCGGGCTAAAAGCCCGAGGATGAAAGCTAACGATTAAAACGCGAGTTTATCTATGCAAATAAGAAGACTTCAAGTTTTCAGCGGACTCATTAAACTTAACGGAGGAAACCGCGGACTTTTAGTCCGCGGAAGTTTATAATAGGTAGAATTATGTGCGGGATTTTTGGGTATGTAGGAAAAAAAAACACTGCGGCGGAAATTGTACTTGAAGGTTTAAAACTGCTGGAATATCGCGGATATGATTCATGGGGAGTAACTGTCAAAAGCGGTAAGAAACTTGTTGTTGATAAACATGTCGGGAAAATAGGCGATGCAAAAGTTAAATTACCAAAAAGCACCATTGGTATTGGTCATACAAGATGGGCGACACATGGCGGCGTGACAGTGGCTAATGCCCATCCACACCTTGACTGCACAAAAACAGTGGCGGTTATCCACAATGGTATCATTGAAAACTTCGAAGAGCTGAAAACTGATTTAATAAAAAAGGGACATAAGTTTTTGTCGGAAACAGATACCGAAGTGGTTCCACACTTGATTGAACAGTATTTGAAAAAAGCTGGGTTTGCCTCGGCAGTTCGAGACGCTTTCAATCAATTAAAAGGACTCAATGCTATTGTGGTGGCTTATGCCCCATCGCAAGAAATTGTGGCCGCCAAAACCGGCTCCCCGTTGGTAGTGGGTATTGGAAAAAACGAATTTTTCGTTGCCTCCGATGCGGCAGGAATATTAAAACATACAAGAAATATGCTTTTTTTAGGCGATAACGAAATGGTAATTCTTGGTCCGTCAGCTGACGGATTACAACTGCTTTCTTTGCCTTCTGGGAAAAAGAAAAAACCAGTGTTTGAAACGATAGATTGGAAAATAGAAGATGTCGATAAAGGAAAATTTGACTATTTCATGCTCAAAGAGATATACGAGCAGCCAAAAGTTATTCGTAATATTGCACAGACGTATACAGATCAGATTACATCGTTGGCAAAAGCAATTGAACAGGCAAACGGAACATTTTTTATCGGGGCCGGAACAGCATTCCATGCTTGTCTTGCTGGAACGTATCTTTTTTCGACAATTGCACATACACATGTTAATACCGCTGTTGCTTCGGAATTTAATTACCTGGAGGATTTTTTAACAAACAAAAGTCTTATCATTGCGTTATCTCAATCGGGAGAAACGATTGATGTCATTGAACCGCTCCATAGAGCTAAACAGAAAGGGAGCAAGGTCGTTGCAGTAACAAATGTATTGGGTTCAAGCATTTATCGCCTGTCCGATCATAAGTTGCTTTTAGGAGCAGGCCCGGAAAAGGCAGTTGCCTCAACCAAGGCATATATTGCCAAGCTTTCGGTTATGATACTACTTGCGTATTCTTTGGCAAACAAATTTGATCACGGTAAAAAACTCTTACTTGCCGCTGCCGATGAGGTTGGGCGACTTTTGCAGGAAGCAAATCTTAAAGGCATAAAAAAGCTTGCTTTACAATTACGCAGCGTTGAACATATATATACGATTGGTCGAGGACTTTCTTTTGCAACAGCCCTTGAGAGTTCGTTGAAGATTAAAGAAGTAAGTTACATCCATACAGAAGGACTCGCTGGAGGGGAATTGAAGCATGGAACAATAGCGCT
>JACOYD010000035.1 GCA_016182055.1 Candidatus Microgenomates bacterium
CAAGCCCGCGAAACAATATTACAAAAATTAAACTTTTAACTTAGTTTATACCAATTATTCGAATAATCGAAGTAAAATAATTACCATGATTATGACTATAGAGCCGATAATTTTCTTTTTCGTTTTGCTAGTACTTTTCCGGCGGTACTTTTCTTTTCCCACGCTGGCGAGCCATATCTTTTTGGCGGCGAAAGTTTTAAGAGGACTTCTTCCAATTTATTCCACAACTTTTCCTGTTGTTCTTGACTTTTAATATGTTTAATGGCTTTTAAGTAACCCGGTGCGCCAATTAAAATTTGTTTATGGACAGTACCAACGGTAGAAGGTGAAACTTTTATAGTTTCTGAAATATATTCGTAAGTAACTCCACGAGATAAGAGAACAGCAATGGCAAGCCTTTTCGCCAGCATCACTTGTTCGGTATAAGAAAGTAAGCTTATCAGAAATTCGTTAATCTCTTCTTGTTTTCCGAGATGTGCTAAATAATCCCAGAATATTTCGAATATTCGTTCTTCAACTTCCGGATCAATTTTCCGCCTAGAGATTCTACCCATTTACTATAATTATTCGAATAATCGTAGTAAATGTCAAGGGGAAATGGAGAGACTTTTTCAGGTTTGAATATAAAGTCCACATGGCGGTTCAGAAGAGGCTTTTAGTCGTGTCAAAAACAAGTTCGGAATGACAAAGGAAAACCTCGACGACTCTCTCGAGTGGCTCGCCCACAAGACTGTCCTTAAAAGTTTCAACATTTAGGCTGACGGAGAAATTTTTCCGCTATGGAGAATTTTAACTACGCCATCTGGTATACCTGGACCAGTCCTCAAAAATGCTTCAATACTACGGGGCTGATTAATCGTGTTTGTACGCTTAGCGAAGGCGGCATCCCTTTCTTTGATATATTGGTCCCAATATTGTGGTGGCTGTTCGCCGACAAAGTTCCGGTTTCCAATAAAATCCAGAATTCTTGCTTGATCCTCTCCAAATAATCGTTGTGCAAGCAAAACTTTTGCTCGAAGAGCAGTTGGTGGAATACCAGTTACCAGCACGCCTGCTTCTCGCAATTTCACAGCAGGCTCATATGCATGGTCCAGTTTTCCTTGGGGAAATGGATTAGCGGCAATTACACTTTTACCGGTTTCTTGAGCTGCTAACATAATAGCTCCTCTCATTTTGGAATTCACCGTAAATCCTCCAAATGTCGTAATATCAATAAAACGTGCCGCTTTAGCAGCATGAATCTGATTATATATTTGCTTGGGATCATCGCCTTCTTGCGGCATGAGAGGAACGAGATGGTTGTATCCTCGTAGGATGATTGGATAAAACACCCTATCGTTCCACTGTTTTACTTTTCCAGATAAATCTGGAACAAATAGAAAAGATGCTTTGTCTCTATACTCTTCAGCAAATGAACTTTTGACGCCTTCTGCAGCAAAATCAGCGGCATTGATTACAAGCGGATGGGTAAATGTACCAAAAGCGGCAACAAGCGTATCGCTAATTTTTTCGACTGCCACGGCAGGATATGAACCACCAGCAGTACCACCCATGGTAACAAAACGCTCGCGTATATGAGCATCGTTGAGATCTTCGAGTGAGTCAAAAATCAATCGTATATTACCAAAGACATCTGTATGTCTTTTTTCTGCTGGCTGTTGCGCACCGACAGTACCCACAGAGAATGGACAATTGGGTCCCAGCATCATGGAAAGGTATGCGCTGCTAGCTGCCATAGTATCGGTTCCGTGAGCAATAACAAAACCGATGAATCTTTGTTTCAGTTCTTCACTGGCGTTTTTCCATATATAACTCATCGCAATTACAAGTTCGGCGTTATAATCTATCTCCATCTCCGAACTATCCATGGTTGTTGGGAAATCAAGAGTTGCTACAGCAAATCTTTCATTAATTCCGCCACCGGAACGGCTTAAAAGCTGCTCAGCACTAATACCAGGTACGAGTACCTTTCTTCCTTCCTTTATTTCTTCATGCATTGCAATGGTGCCACCTGTCCCAAACATAGCAGTAATATGCTTACCCTGTTCTTCAGGGTTTCTTACAAGTTCTTCAAGTCGGTAGAGAAATCCTTCTACCTGTTCTTTTGGAAGCATTCGAAGGTTATCTAAATCAAAAGGATCCTCAAGAAGCCACTCGGGGTTAGATTCAAGGATGTACACTGTTCCTTTGGGTAGATGAGGGCGTCTTGGATCATAGGCATGAATGTTGAAAGCTCCATCACGCCAATAATCTCCCCCGTTTTCAATCCACGGCGGACATTGGTAGACAGCCTGAGCTCTTTTTAGAGACTCAACAGCCGAATTAAACGTGATTTCATGACTAGATGGAGATAAAACTTCACGCTGCATGTATGCTACTATAGCATAGCTTATAGTAAGAAGTCAAATGTGAGCGTTGTTTTCAAACCAACTATTCGCTATAATTTAAATCAAATGAAGATTGATGTGGGGCATGCGGCGAAACTGGCTAATTTGCCAACTCTCTTATTGACACTTAGTTTTCTTTATGGTAATATAGATGTACTAAAATCTCCTGCAACACCGCAAGGTCTTTGCAGGATTTTTTTGGGTAAAAAACTGCTCTATGCTTAAGAAGAAACGCACTATTATTCTTATCGATGGGAGTAATTTTTATTTCAAGCTTAAGGATTTACAGCTTCATCACCTCATTAAATTTAACTTTTCCAACTTTGCATTGTCGTTGGCAAAGAGTGACGAAATAATTACTGTCCCCTATGGTAGCGAATTGCTCAAGCTCGCGTTTGCTCGCAAAAGAAGATTTATTACCGTTTATCAAATCAAAGAAATAAACATATGAAGATTGATGTGGGGCATGCAGCAAAGTTGGCTAATTTACCGCTTAGTGAGGAAGAAAAGAGGAAGTTTGGGAAGCAACTTTCCTCTATCTTAGATTATGTTAATAAATTGGGAGAGGTTGATACTAAAGATGTCGAGCCGACCAGTCAGGTAACGGGACTGGAAAATGTCACCAGAGAAGACGTAGTTACCCCCTCATTACCGCAGGAAGAAGTTCTAAAAAATGCCCCTTCGACAGGCTCAGGGCAAGCAAAGTCAACACATAATGGATTTTTTAAGGTGCCGGCAATACTAGAAAGCCATTAGCAACTAGCCACTAGCAACTAGTATGAAATTAAACGAATTAACTATTAAGCAAGCGAGAGAAGGGTTAAGAGCAAAAAAATTTTCTTCGGTGGAGTTGACCAAGACTTGTTTGGAGAGAATTAAAAAGCTTAATCCGCAAATTAACGCCTTCATCACGGTTTGCGAAGAGGAAGCTTTTGCGGTGGCAAAGAGAGCAGATATTTTAGCCTCGCAAGGTGAGACCTGGGAGGCTAAACCGCTTTTAGGAATTCCCTTTTCCATGAAAGATGTTTATTCGACTAAGGGGATAAGAACGACGGCCGGATCAAAAGTTTTAGAAAATTATTATCCGGTTTACAACGCCACTGTTTATCAGCGATTAATAGATGCGGGGGCGGTTTTAATCGGTAAAACCAACTGCGATGCCTGGGGACACGGAGCATCAACCGAGAATTCCGATTTCGGAGCGGTTAAAAACCCTTGGGATATGGAGAGGGTGGCCGGTGGCTCAAGCGGTGGGGAAGCGGCGGCGATAAGTTCGGACATGACAATTTTCGGAATAGGAGAAGATACTGGCGGCTCTATTAGACTGCCCTCCTCTTTCTGCTCAACAGCAGGGTTAAAGGTCACTTATGGTCGAGTTTCACGATACGGGGCCATAGCCTACGCTTCGTCTTTGGACTCAATGGGGCCAATGGCCAAAAGCGTGGAGGATTTAGCCTTACTTTTATCAATTATCGCCGGAAAGGACGACAAAGATGCTACCAGCTCATCAAAAGAGGCGGCAGATTATGTTAATAGTTTGAAGAAAGGAACTAAAGGTCTGAAAATCGGTTTACCCAAAGAATTTTATGGCCAGGGTTTGGACGGAGAAGTCAAAGAGGCGATTATGGCGGTTGTCAAAACTCTGGAAAAACAGGGGGCGCAAATTGTTGATATTTCTATTCCTTCCACAGAATACGGCATTGCGACCTACTATATTATTGCACCCAGCGAAACCAGTTCTAACTTGGCTCGATACGACGGTATTCGTTTTGGCAACGGCCGGGAAGCGTTTGGGGATGAGGCCAAGCGCCGAATTATGCTGGGAACGTATGCGCTCTCGGCCGGTTATTACGACCAATATTATCTAAAAGCTCAAAAAGTAAGAACTTTAGTAAAACAGGATTTTGAGAAGGCGTTTACTCAATGCGATGTGATTATTGGACCGGTTTCGCCAACTCCACCATTTAAGATAGGGGAGAAAGTTAATGACCCCTTACAGATGTATTTGGTTGATGTATACACGGTACTTATTAATCTGGCCGGTGTTCCATCCCTCGCTCTTCCCTGCGGTTTCTCAAATGCAGGATTGCCGGTGGGATTTCAAGTTATTGGCCCTCAATTTTCGGAACAGTTACTTCTCAATATTGGTAGTCAATACGAGAAGGTAAACGAACGGCACAAAAGAAAACCAAACTTATAGCAAAATACTTTAATTACTATATTACTAGACTGTAATAGAGTAGATAGGCATATAAATTATGAGAAATGATAATTCTACGCCAATTATAAGCCAAGCTGGTAATTCTCGCTACGCTCCAATTATAGGACTCGAGGTACACGTGGAGTTAAAGACTAAGAGTAAGATGTTTTGCGGGTGTTCAGCGGATTATTTTGGTAAAGATCCCAACACCCATACTTGTCCTGTTTGCTTAGGACTTCCCGGAGCGCTGCCGGTTCCCAATAAAAAAGCCATTGAGTGGTGCGTGATGGTTGGACTGGCACTAAATTGTGAAATTCCACTATTTTCCAAATTCGACCGGAAAAATTACTTTTATCCGGATTTGCCAAAGGGCTATCAGATTAGTCAGTACGATAGGCCGTTCTGTGTTGATGGTTGGATAAATATTAATACTACCAATACTACCAATGCCACAAATACTACCAATAAAAGAATAAGAATTAGGCGGGTTCACATGGAAGAAGATACGGCTAAA
>JACOYD010000036.1 GCA_016182055.1 Candidatus Microgenomates bacterium
CAGATCTGCTGATACACAGATTAACCGACCCACTGACTTACAGAGTTTTCCGACATACCGGTTTAAGGCAAACGGTTCGGTGGTGGTTTTTGACGGTTTCTTAAAACTTTACCCGCAGGCCCTTTCGGAGCAAAAATTGCCGGTATATTCCCAAGGGGAGGTCTTGGAGGCTGAAAAAATTGAGGGAATTGAGCACGAAACGACCCCGCCGCCGCGATATAACGAAGCCTCGCTGATTGCCACTTTGGAAGAAAAAGGCATTGGCCGGCCCTCGACTTACGCCCCCATTATCTCCACCATTGAAGAGCGTCAGTATGTAGAGAAAAGCCCTTCGACAGGCTCAGGGCGGTTTGCTCCGACCACCGTTGGTGTGGCTGTTAATGATTTTTTGGTGAAAAACTTTTCCGATATTGACGATATTCCTTTTACCGTCCGGATGGAGGATAGTCTGGATGAAATTGCGCATGGCAAAAGAGAGTGGAAACCGATGATGAAAGAATTTTATGAGCCTTTTGCCAAAAAACTGGAGGGTGTTAAAAATGCGGATCGGGTGAAGATTGCGGTGGAAAAAACAAACGAGAATTGTCCGCAGTGCGGTTCGGCCCTTGTTATTCGAGTGGGCCGTTTTGGCAAGTTTCTGTCCTGCTCCACCTTCCCCAAATGCAAATTTACCAAAAGTTTTGAGGAAGAAACCGGCCTTTTATGTCCTTTGGATAAGGGTAAAGTGATTCTCAAAAAAACCCGCCGGGGACGGCGCTTCTACGGCTGTTCAAACTATCCCGCCTGCAAGTTTGCGGCGTGGAAATTGGAGGAGATCAAGCGGCCAGTCTGACATAAATGATTCCTTTTCGCTTTTCCTTGACAATTTTATCTTCCCGGGCCAGTCCTATCAGAAGAGCTAAAATTCGTTGAGCTGATAAATTAATCTTTTGTCGCTTAAGATCTTGCCTGATCTGTCGTATTGTACTGTCAGGATTGTCGGCCAGATAGGCCAAAATATCCTCTTGTGTTTGGGCGGAGGCATTTGGGTTGATATGGGAAGAATGTTCTCGGACCTTGGCCATCAGTTTGGCTGTCTTTAGTGGGTCGGCTATCATTTCCTCGGCCCTTGCTCTGCCTAAGGCAAGAATTTGGGGGTTTTGGTTTTGAAAGCCGTCGATTAAGGCTAACAGTTTGACAAGTCTGGTTCTTTGTTCATCATCCAAAGTTATTTCCGACCGGTACTCTTCTGAAAATCTTTGGCGGCTGGCAAAACCCTGACTATAAAGATGATTAAGTACTCTGCCAATAGTTTTGCCCAAGGAGTCCTGCTGAAGATTTGCCGCTTCGGGGCGATCCTCAAGATAAACTGTTTTCATCTGCTCTATTGTCCATGTTTGTTGGGGGTGTTGGGTCAGAATTTGCCAAATGCTCTCTGTCAATTTAGGGCGCCTTTTATAGGCAGGAACAGCGATAGATGGATGGTCAGAGTTAAAGCCGTAGATTGAGAAAGGCTGATCATGTTCAACTGACTGAAAACCGATGATTCCCCGTTCTTGTAAAGAGTTGAGGTGCTTCGAAGTTGTTGAGTTGTCCTTTTCGCCAAGTCCTACCATCAGGTCAATTTCCCTGATGGGGAGATGGGTAGTTACCAACTCCCAAAAAATCTTCAATCTGGTGCCGGGCGCTCTTTTTTTATCTTTTTCTTCTCCACTTTCTGTCCGGCCTGGTTTAGAGTTTGAGCTGGTTTGACCAAAATAATCACCCAGCCAGTGCCGGGGATCTTCTGTGGAAAAGTCCAAAAGCAGGCCTGCCAGAACCTGACCCTGTTTTTGACCGTAGGGAGTGATGGCATATCCATAAGTGTTGCTTTGCTGGTCGGCTACCTTATAGGCGACTAGGCCGATTGGCGAGAGAGAGTTTTGGCAATACTCAAAAGGAGCTCCTTTGTTTTTTCTTGTCATTGTCCAGCCGGGATTTTCACCTTGCATTTGTCTCAACAGATTGTTAAGATCGCTTCGTGTATAGATAATGCCAGGTCTCATGGCGCAAAGCAGCAGGGCTTTAGCTTCATGATTGCCAAAGGCGGCAAGAAGTCTGTACATCTCATCGAAAATTCTCTCCGGGGTGGGCCGGTGCTCCGGGTTAGTTGGTTTTGGTCCTAAATCACGCTCGTTCATAAACAGAATGGATTATATCCTAACCCACTCCTGTTATCAACTATAGGTCGGTATATAATATACCACTTAACTTTTATCCCAACTGCAAATTCGCCGCGTGGAAGCTGGGAGATATAAAAGGGGCTAAATAAAGACGGACTGTTTCCAGCAAGCTAAAGTTAACACAAAATTAAGCTGCAGCTTTTTTTGGTGTTAAATCCGGCCGGATTATCCAAATAATTATAATTTTTCAGTATCGGCCGCGTGGAAATTGAGGAGATTAAAAAGACTTAAAAACTAATACAGTCATTTTTCAAACGTTGTTTTATAATTTGCCAGTGAAACTTTGAATAATTCTAAGAATTGCTGGCGTCCAAGCAGGGCCGGAATGTCGTTCCTATCAAGAAAACCAGCCGGTATAAGCAGTTCAACTACTCCAAGTTTAATTTTAAGATTTTTATATAAAAATATTTTTTCCCTCCCTCCAACCCCAAATGTTTCTTCTTTTATTGTTTCTTTATCAAGATTAATGCCGAACAAAAAGGCATCTTTACGGGGGAAAATAGTGAAATCGGCTCCAGTATCGACTATCAGAACTCGCTCAACAAAAACACCCAGGTCTTTTTTAAAAACCTGAATTTTTGCATATGGTCTAAAAACTTTGCCAAATCTGTTTGTAGTGATGTATTGGAATGGAAAGGCTAATTTCACTTTTGAAGGTTTAATATATACGTGCCCTGTCTTGGAACAAAAGCTATAGTAGGAGTAGAGTTGGGATATTTAGCGATGAGTTTATCTAACATCTCCTTAGACTTATTATCGTCTTTGGGGAAAACAAAAACTTGACCCCCACAAACTACCACTTGCTTACCCTGATATTTTTTAGCAGTTTTTCCGGAAAGAAGACTGGTAATAATTTTTTCATTTTGTCTTTTCATAGTAAGGTTAGTATATTAACTTTCCCTAAAAAAGTCAAATAAGCGTAATACTGCAAATTCGCCGCCTGGAAGCTGGAGAAAATAAGAAAGAAGGTTTAGCTTAAATTTGCAATAATACTGTTTTTGTGATACCATTTTATATGGTATAGCTATGGGAGAAGAGCGACAACAGTCATTACCACGAGTTTCTCGCAGAGCCTTTTTCCGAGAAGGAGGGAAAACAACAGCAGCTGTCGGAGCAGCAGCCTTATTAGCTAAGGTGGGTACTGGTGCTACAGAAGCGGCATCTCCCGCTGAAGACATAAAACATCTTGAGGAGTTTCCCGGTATTAACTTTCATCCTATTCAAATTGAAGGAGAGTCCATTAAAGATAGTTTAGCAACAGGACCAAAAGGATTTTGGTTCCATGCCAAAAATGGTCAGAGAATAGAAGCAGTTGCTGGGGAATTAGATGAACATAAACATACCTATATAGAAAGTAGTCTTTATAACGCCTTAGGATTTCCTGTTGAAGTAGATCGTGGTGCTAATGGTACTAGAACAGAGGTAACCATACCGCAAACAGGTGATTATTTTTTAGTTGTACGCAAGGCGGCGGATGCTCAGCCAGACCCTAATCGTTTTGAATATCAGGTGAGAGAAGCATTAGAACATGGAATTCAGGAGAGTTTTCTTCTATTTCGTCCAGAGAAAAATGCTTCTACTATAGTTCGTTTTCCACCTGAAATTGCAAAAATTTTTCCTGATGGTGAGTTTGGGGTAATTCTTGACTTTAATGATAAAACTAATTTGATTCCTTCTTTTGGCTTTTCGAAAGGTGATGGTAGAATTGGTGTTTATGTTCAAAAAGGAGGCCCAGAGCAAGTGAGGGGCGATAGAGTTAGCTTGCCAGAGAATAACCCGGCAAACGGAATTATTTTTTTGGTCAATCATTATGATGATCAAAGAGTGGTGTTATTCCCCATAGGGTACCCTAATGGTGAGGGGATAGAGGGACAAAAATGGCCTAGTGGTAGCCATATTGCTGTAGTTGTAAGAGATCCGGCTGATGACAATAAAACATTGTGGGTTACAAGATTTTTTACTTTAGAGAAAAAACCGACCGCCAGACCTAAGGCTATTCAACCAGAATCCATAACTGTGCTATAACAACTTCTACTTTAATTTCTACTTCCTAATTTCCCCTCCCGAAGGGAAAGAGCTTTATACGTCGAGATCTTAGATTATTACCGTTTCGCAGCCTCAAACCGATACCGGTTCGTCAGTTCACAACGGGGCTTGACAAACCTTTTAAGACCTGCTCATAATGTAATTGATGAGAGGTTTACTGCTTGTTGTTTTAAGCTTACTAATTATTTCAGGATTAATTCTGCCCCAAAGTGTTCTAGCCAGTCATGGACGGGTTTTGGGGGCGAAAAGCGAAAACACCAGAGTTGATTTAGTTACCACCCAGGGCCCGGGTCTTCTTTTACCCTCCAGCCCCCTCTACTTTATTGATCTTTGGCGTGATAATCTTATGCTTTTTCTTTCCAGTTTTGATAAAGAAGCACAGGCAAAACTTCATCTTAAAATTGCCGGTGAGCGAATCGCCGAAGTCAAGATGATGCTGGAGGCAAAAGCAGTTAGCACCAGAGGTTTGGATATTGCTCTTTTCAGTATCAAGGAAAATGTTGACGGGGCAGCGGCATCGCTTAAAGCGCAGAAAAATAAAGGCAAAAATGTGGAAAAGCTATCATCGGAGCTAAATGAGATACTAGGCGCCCAAAAAGAATCGCTTCGCATTATAGCCAGAGCTTATGATGACAAGATTAGCTTCAAAATTAAAGCCTCGGTGCGAGCAATA
>JACOYD010000068.1:0-1300 GCA_016182055.1 Candidatus Microgenomates bacterium
GTATAGCAACTAGCGTAGAAGATATAGTTATATAACAAACTAGACGCTGGACGCTAATAAACTAAACGCTAAATATATGAGTATGGGTGAAGATTGGCCGGATTTATTAACAGTTCGGGAAGTGGCAAAAATTCTCCGCGTTTCTCCCCTCACCATCAAAAGGTGGGGCAAACGGGGCAAACTTCCTGCCATCCGCATCAATTCCCGGGGAGACAGAAGATACAAAAAGGAAGCAGTTATGTGGTTATTAGGTATTCAGAGTAAAAACGAATAGGAAAGTTTTGAATTTTGAGTTCCTGCCCTGAGCTTGCCGAATGGGTTGAGTTTTGAGTTTGGTTTACACTTTCCTCCCGTATTGCGCCTGATGTTCCTCTTTAATCTTTTGCTCATTAGGTTGGATAAAATGTTCTTGTATGAATAGTATTGTTTCTTTGGGATCTTGTGTGTTTACGAAAATAACCGGTTCCCACTTCAAATCCGCCCAGACTTTTACTGCGGGGAATAAGTCTTAAATACCAATCCCCGCCCGGATAGATGTAAAAATTAAAGGGAAACTCCCTGCCATGGCGAAGATCCATAATCTGAATCAGGCGAGCTAGGATAAAAGCCAAGTCCGTCAATTCAGTATCATTAACTTCGCCAAATGCCCGTCCCCGCACTTTAGGCGCTACCCACACTTCATCCGGCCATTGACTGGTTTTAGGGCAAAAAAGATAAAAGTGTGCCGTTTCAACCTGTATTTGCTCTTCCTTATCCGGTCCCACGCCGTCAGCTGATGAGGATGGATCTAACCGGGGAATGTCCATTCGTACCTCAAGCGGAACCACCGCAATTTGCGTATGAGGATGAGGCAGGCTTTCTCCTCCGCCTTCTCCCCGATTATGAAAAATATATATTTGCCCTTTATCCTGGTGAGTATTATATCGCTGTCTATAAGTTTGTAAAATCAGCTCCACCTGGGAAAGCGGTAGCTCGTCAAAGTTTTTGTGATGATCGGGAGAATGAATAACTACCTCATGTATTGGAGCAAAGGGAAATTTATTGGGGATAACCCGTACCTGCCAATTTGAATCTCCAGGACTACCGCCGATTCGAAAAACTTCCGGTTCATTTTTCTCTCTGCCTAAACAAAAAGGGCAAACAGGTTCAAAACCGCGGGCCACATCAGGCCTTTTAGCCCGCCGGGGTGCAAAAATCACCCATTTTTGGGAGAGAGGATTTTGTAAAAACTGAAAATCGGCCATATATATAGTATATATTAAGTCTTATCCCCAATGTCAAACCGCTCTTTGAAAACAAG
>JACOYD010000068.1:1344-2029 GCA_016182055.1 Candidatus Microgenomates bacterium
GCGCCGCTAATATAATCAAACGAGCCGCCCACTGCCATGGCCGCTTTGACTGGAATTTTGGGCAGGTTTTCATAAATCCACTGCTCCTGCTTGGGAAAACCGAAGGCTACGAATAGAATATCAATAGCGGCTCCTTTCAAAGCCCACTCTGAAGAGGTAAAAACAATTTTAAGTTTGGGATATTTCCGCAGTAAGCACTCGGCAGTCCTCTCTGCTATTTTGGCTCCGCCGCCCATAAGACCTACTGTTAAGCCCTGTTTTTCTGCCGTTTGACAAAGCATTTCCATGAAATCCGCCCCAGCAATACGTTCCTTAAAATTTCTTCCCAAAAGTTTTCCGGCCCAAATTACACCCATCCCATCAGGAAGCGCTAAATCTGAAGTGTTCAAAATGGTCTTAAACCAATTATTATGGTTGGCAAAGACAATAATTTCCGGATTTGGGGTAAAAATTTTGATTTTTTTGCCCCCTTTAATAAGGCCTCTTTTTATAAACTCCAGGGCTTCCTCTTTTGTGGCGTTGTTTACCTTAACTCCGAGTATTTTTGTTGCTTCCATAAGTTCTGTAATTATTATAAGATTTATAATCTAAAAAATAAAACTATCTAAAGTGTATTTTTTGTATACTTTTTGTATTCGCTACTTATTCTTTTATAACAACGTTTTTATATAATTATCAACATTTT
>JACOYD010000016.1 GCA_016182055.1 Candidatus Microgenomates bacterium
ACTCTTCGTATCGCTACGAAGTTCAGACTATATCATATCCCAAATTAATTGGGTCTTGGCGTATAGTCGTTGAGGAACCATTTCAAATTTTGCATTCTCTCCCTTATTTTTGTTAATTTTGAGGGATATTTAACCGTAAAAGTATCTATAAGGTTTAAAACATCGGATTTTTATTGGTTTCCCAATGAAATAGCCCATCATCACTGCGGATATGGATATTTCCACAACCAAGAAAGTTTTTAAGTAGATAAATGATCTTTCGATCTTTCATTGCTACTGCAAAATATGGTTGTTTTCTTTTACCTGATTTTTTTAAACCACAAGATCCTTCAGCATCGATGATACCTGCTAAAAAATAACCAATTGCATCATTATAAAAATGACTTTCATCTGTTATTTTATTAACAAAACCATAAAGCTTAAGATCTTTTAGATCTTTTCGGCATTTTTCTATTACATCAAGCCTAGAACTTACTTTAGAATATTTGCCTATTGTAGGCATAATATTCCTTAAAAGTTCCAGTTTTTTCTTTGCTATATCTCCTGTTATAACCGGATGTTTATCAAAGAATTGAAAAATAGTTTCTACTTTTCTCTTTCCTCGAAATTTTAAGTTATAACCACCTTTAATAGGACCCATTATTCCTAAATTGGAACCAATTACCCTATTAATTTCTTTTAGAAGATTTAGATCTGCGTTTGAAATAGTAAAATCCGGAGTATAGTAAACTCCGTGTTTATGATTTGCCCTTATTACAGAACAACTCATTTCACCAACGCAAAATCCCGTGTAATAGAACTCGCAAAATTTAGATGTTTCCTGCTGATTGTCTGGCACGTCCTTATAGACGTACGATGTTGGATTTTTACTAAACATAAATTAATTATGTCATAGTACCAAGCATATTCACCAGATGTTCCAGCATATGGCCAAGTGTGCATATATTGATTGCTCAATATAGTCCCCTGTCGTGAGGAACTTCGCTACCATAGAACAGTTATAGTTACTGCTGCCGTTTACTGGAGCTTACAAAACAAGCTGATACGATTGCTCGCACTTCACTCGCCATGTTTGACTTACCAGCACTGGGCAGGTGTCAGCCCCTATACTTTGCCTTTCGGCTTTGCAGGGACCTGTGTTTTAGATAAACAGTCGCTAAATACTCTTTTGTTGTAACCTACAAACTAATGTAGGCAGGGCATCTCCCAAAGGTTACGCCCAGATTTTTTGCCGAGTTCCTTGATCATCTTTCTCTCGATCGCCTTAGTCTTCTCGACTTGTCCACCTGTGTCGGTATGCGGTACGGTAAAATATGGATTTGTCTATCTTACGATAGACCTAATGAGATTTTTCTCGGAAGCTGAAAGCTACCAAATCATTTTCGAATTTACGAAAATTTTCATTCACAGCTTAATTGACCAGACCAATGGATTTACCAATTCGTCCTATCTCACTGCTTAGACTCTTGCGAGCCTGGCTCTTCCACCTTCGTCCTCCCCTTAGAAACTTCCATATCCTGTAGTCGAATATAAACGACTTATCCATCGGGCTAAACCCCTTTAACGAGGAACACCCTTAGGGCCGACTAACCCTCCGCTGACTTACATTGCGGAGGAAACCTTGGACTTTCGGCGTATAGGTTTCTCACCTATATCTCGCTACTCATACCGGCATTCTCACTCCTGTCCGCTCCAGCAGACCTTACGGTCACACCTTCACTGCAGAACAGGACGCTCCCCTACCAATGCACGCATTCTCCAACTTCGGTAAAAGGCTTAATCCTCGATAAATTTTCGGCGCCAAAAACCGTCCTCCAGTGAGCTGTTACGCTTTCTTTAAAGGATGGCTGCTTCTAAGCCAACCTCCTGGTTGTCTATGGATTTTGACTTCCTTAAAAACTTAGCCTTTATTTAGAGACCTTAGATGGGAGTCTGGGCTGTTTCCCTTTTGACACATCAGCTTAGCCCGACATGTCTGACTGGAATGAAACATACCGTCTGTATTCGGAGTTTGATTGAAGCCGACACCTTGCGGCGCCGGAATTCATTCAGTGCTCTACCCCAGACGTTTTTTTAACATTCCGCTATACCAAAATATATTTCGGGGAGAACCAGCTATCTCTGGGTTCGTTTGGCATATTGCCCCTAACCTCAAATCATCTCAACCCATTGCTACGGATACGAGTTCGGGCTTCCTGCCTACTCTCGTAGACATTCACCCTGTTCAAGGTTAGCTCACCCAGTTTCGGGTCTATTGCCATCTCTCATAAAACGCCCATTTGGGGCACGCTTTCACTACGCCTTCGTAGGTGACCTACTTAGACAAAAGAGATAACAATAACTCACCGGTTCATTCTTCAATAGGCACGCCGTCAGGCGCAGCCCTCCGGACAATTAACGTGTAACAAGTGACAATTAACCAAAACGGTCAAATGTCAAATGTCAAATGTCAAATGTTCGAAGGGCTACGCCCTTCGACTGCTTGTTAGCCAATAATTTCAGGTCTATTTCATCCCCCTTCCGGGGTGCTTTTCACCTTTCCCTCGCGGTACTAGTTCACTATCGGTAGATTTTGATATTTAGTCTTGGAGTGTGGCCACCCCAGATTCCCACAGGGTTTCATCGTACCCCATGGTACTTAGGATTCAGACTATCGGAGAAATTGATTTCGCTTACAAGACTTTCACTTTCTGTGGTGTGCTATTCCGAACACTTCTGCTATCAATTTCTGCATCGAATATTGTCTGCCCTACAACCCCATTCGACTCGGCTTCGCCTCGCTCAGGGTCAAAGACCCTTTTTAAATCTCCTCTGGCTATAGCCATGAGTGAGACTTTGCGGTGCAAAGTCGAATCGAATGGTTTAGACTGTTCCCTTTTCGCTCGCCGCTACTAAGAGAATCTCTACGATTTTTTTTCCTGGCGTTACTAAGATGTTTCAGTTCACGCCGTTCCCCACCAAATACTATATAGTCTCAATAAAGAAATTATTTTTATACTTGGCTTCCCGCGTAAAACGCGGGAGAGTTGCCTCATTCGGAAACCGCCGGATCATAGGTTTGTGGCACCTACCCGACGAGTATCGCCGCCATATGCGTCCTTCCTCGGTCAAAATCTCCAAGGCATCCATTATTGGCATTATGAGTAGTAATTAGCTTAAAGACGCTAATTTCTCTTCACATGTCAAAGTGCATCACTATTCAGCTACTAGCAACTGGCTGCTAGCTACTAATTCTTTCTAGTTGCTAATCGCTAATTGCTAATCGCTGATTTGGTGGACCTGACCGGATTCGAACCGGTGATCTCTTCATTGTCCCGAAAATGTCTGCAAGCGTTAGCGAGCAGAAACAGTTTCGTGATCCCGTGATCTTTGCCTTAACTTTCGCTGGTGGACCGGAAGAGATTCGAACTCTCGACCTCATCATTGCAAATGATGTGCTCTACCAACTAAGCTACCGGCCCTTGCAGACATACGGGATCCCGTAAATCTAATTACTCGTTTTACACTCGCAAAGATTTACGGGACAAATGAGTCGTATTTAATACATACCCAAATCCAAATTAAATTTTCAAACGAGAAAAATCTAAAGAAGAATCAAGAAGCCGTTTTTACCAAAAAAGTAGGGCCAATTGTGGCCTTACAAATATTAATTGGAAAATTTTCAACATAAACGAATTTCTTGGGTCTTCCCCAATCTCGTACCGTTCATCTTAACATCAGTGATAAACCTTGTCAATAGGCAGGACCTGAAGCTAAATTCTACTTTAACCTTCTGGTGCTTCTTGGGTAGAGTCCAGAAGAGAAACAAACCTAACCATTCCCTCAGGTACAACCTGGAGTCTTCCGTCGGGTCTTTTCATTCCAAGCCAAAGCGTTTGAAATGCCGGTGGTGGTGGTCCAACGGGAATCACAATTCTTCCACCCACAGCTAGTTGATCAACTAAGTCCATGGGGAAATTTTCTGCAGCTGCAGTTACGATTATTCGATCAAAAGGAGCCTCATCTGGCAAACCCAGTCTTCCATCACCCGCATGGACTTCTATGTTAGCAAATCCCAATCTATTTAATCTTTCTTTCGCACCATCTGCCAATTGTGAATCTATTTCTACAGTGTGGACGATTTCAGCAAGTTGCGACAGTATTGCTGCTGAATAGCCTGAACCAGTTCCTATTTCCAAAACTACTTCACCAGTTAGGCCTAGAAGATCTGTCATTCTTGCTACCATAGAAGGCTGGCTTATTGTTGAAGTCTCTGTTAACGGAATTGCTCCTGTATTCGAGTAAGCGTGTTCTAGATATTCTTCGGGAACGAAAAGCGCTCTGTCAACAGCTTCAAACGCATGATATACCCGGTCATCAGTTACCTTAGAGCGTATTATCTCAAGTAACCTAAGTCTTTCTTCTTCTCGCGCATCGGTTGTATCATCTCCTCTTAATGAATCTTCTACTCCCAGCAATGCACTTGTCGGAACAACTATTTGCTTACCTTCATTTATTCCATCTCCATTTTCTATTTGAGCCACGACGCCAATAATAATTTAGTATGAAAAATATGTCAACGAGGAA
>JACOYD010000017.1 GCA_016182055.1 Candidatus Microgenomates bacterium
AAAAATTGTCTTAAGCTAGAATAGTTTTTACAAACGCCATTCCAAAAACGCATTTTTTTAAGTTCTGTGGAGCTGCCTGGATTCGAACCAGGAACCAAATGTGTATAAGACATTTGCTCTACCATTGAGCTACAGCTCCAAATTTTGTTCTAAAGACACCCGCTTTACCACTAAGCTATGGGCCTGGGAGGCAAGATATTGAGATACTGAGATATTAGGATATTAAGTGTACTTATATTACTAAAATTTTACTTCTTTGACAAGTTTTCTGTACTTCGAATAAGACCACCGAGAATAATCCCAACTTTCTCTGCCTGAGCGAACACCTTTTGAAAATCACTCTCGCTCATGAAGCCTAAATCTTTTGCCGTAATTGATTGACTTTGCACTTCGGCAACAGAACCCCTTGCGTCATAGTAAAAATTGAGTCTATCTTTGTAGTGATAGCGCGAAAATCCCTCAGCAATACAGGATTCGATGGATATTACTGCTCTTCTTAATTGAGATACTAATCCGTACATCTCTTCTTTTGGAAAATTAGCAGTAATCTGATAAATAAGAAGTGTCAGCTTGTGTGCTTCCTTCCAAACTTCGAGGTCGGTGAATTTGTTAATTCTCATTTCACTTAATATCTTAGTCTCCTAATATCTTAATATCTTGTTTGTCAGAGTCGAGCGCGCTGGGCGATTTCCGCTTCCACCACTTTAGCATCGCGGCCGTATTTAAGTCGGGAGAGTTCTTTGATCATCTCGGCCACTTTGGGATTAGCCAAACTTTCCTGTACTTTGGTGTCTTTGGTTAAATCCATGGAAAAAGGCGGCACCGGCTCGCCGTCAACAATAGTTTTGATATAGGCGTTATATCTGTCTACATTGATAAGATCAGCTTCGCTAAAGATGGGCTGAAATTCATGCTGAAGATAATTGGCATCCTGCACGCCCACCCGAAATGACACCAGCGTACCCACGTTGCCAAACACCGCGTTTTTCACTTCCTCTTCCATTTGACCCACAAACTGATTGGCCACGGTCAGATTAAGCCGATATTTTCGGGCTTCAGATAAAATAGTGGCAAAATCGGGAGTGGCAAAATTTTGAAACTCATCTACATATAGGAAAAAATCCCGTCTTTTATCTTCTGGCATATCCTGTCTGCTCATGGCGGCCACCAAAATCTTTGGCACCAATACTAACCCAAGAAAACTGGAATTCTCTTCTCCAATTGCCCCCTTGGCCAGAGAAATTAACAAAATTTTACCCTGATCCATGACATCCCGGAAACTAAAAGCGCTTTTTGACTGCCCAATGATATTTCGCATCAGCTTGTTGGTAACAAAGCGGCCAAACTTGGAAACGATGTAATCAAGCACTTCCGACTTATGAAAATCGGAGGTTTGGGCAATCTGATCCGTCCAGTAGCGCCGGACAATCGGATCGTCAATTTTGGGCAAAAGCTCCTGCACAAAGGCCGCGTCGGTCAGTACCCGCATGATCTCCACAAATGTATTGCCCTGCTCCGCCATGACCGTCAACATGGCGTTTCGAATGGCATGTTCAAAACGGGGACCGATAATACCGGTCTGGTGCGGATCATACAGTTTATACATCAATCCCACGATAGAAGCCACAATAAAATGCTTTTGCTGTTCGGTTTTGGCCTCCAGCATATTTAAGCCCATCGGCCGCTCGGTATCAGCAGGATTAAAGTAAATAACATCCTCTGCCCGCTCCGGCGGAATTAAAGGCAGGATTTTATCGATAATATCGTGCGGATCAATCACGCATACGCCTTCGCCGTTTCGGATATCCTGCAAAATCATCTCTTTGAGAAATTCCGATTTACCCGTACCTGTTTTTCCAATAATATACATATGCCGGCGTCTGTCTTCCAAATCGAGATAAACTGGTTTATCAACGCCGCGGAAGATACTTTTACCAAGATATAAACCCCGGTCCGGAATTTTGGCCGGAGCCGGAGCGCGCTTGGCGGTGAGCCGATAAATATGGGGAGTTTCTACTGATTTATTGGGAAAATGATAAATAGAAGCCAGCTCTTCGCTGGTTAAAACCGACGTTTCTCCCCACAGCGGAAAATAACGATAGATAAAATCTACCATAAAGAAGCGCTTAATAAAATGCTTGTTTTTCTTAAAACTGTTTTGATCGCTGGCAAATTGGGTAAATGCCCCCACAATATTAGCCAGATGGGCATCGGCTGAAGCTTGAGAGGATGAGGCCACTACAATACGAATAGTGGTATAAAAACCCGGTTTGGCAACTTTATTTTCTATTATTTCCAGGGTTTTGGCATCGGTGGCATACTTGGCAGTTTCCGGATTGGCCTCGGCTTTTTTGGTTTTGGCAATAAAACGCTTGCCGTGTCTCTGCCATTTGTTAGAGGCAGGAGAAATAAGAATTTGCACGGCCGCTCCCTCTCCCTGACCCATCTTGGCTAAGACTGAAGTCACCTGCGACAGCGGATCAACCGGCAAGTCTTTAAAAACTTTAAGTGGATAAAAATCTGCGGATTTAAGCTTAAGGCTGGCAAAGGCCACTCTGCCTTCTTCCGGAAAAATATTGTACTCATCAACAATTTTAATTTCCGCATCCGGATATGAACCGTGAATTTGTTTTTCCAAAAGATCTTGCAGATTTTTAGGCACTGCCACGTAAAATCTGATGTCGGCAGGACCGGCCACAATTTCAAACGAAAGATAATCCGGCACTTTTAAGAAACTGAACATGCCGGTTTTTTTTATTGAATAGAGAGAAGAAAACATCTGCTCCGCCGCGTCAATTTTTATCTCGTTGTCCCGCGGCATTGCCACCTGTAAAAGCACCAGATTAAGGGCTTTTTTCTCCCGCTTTCTGCCTTTGAACCAAAGAATAAATAAAAAACTAACCAGCGCCAAAAAAGCAATCAGCCCAATTGTAATGCCTATTGCTATTAAGAGCTGATAAAAAAAAGTGGTAATAGTGGATATTTCTTCGTCAAGCGGCATAGTTTTAAGCTGCTGTTTTTAACTTTCGCCTCTTTCTGTTATATTCAGCTTGAACTTCTCTCCATTTACTCACGTTCCCTGCGGCACGAAGACCAAGAATACCAAGATTTGGCCGCTTAAACTGGATTATATTTTTTGCCGATGGGACCGTTGCAGTTTCCTGACCGGTGACAACCGGTGTCCCTACTCCTACGTGCGAAACTTCGGTAGCGGTTACCGGTGGTGTAAGTGGCGTTGACGTAACAACATGAGAAATTTCAACTGGAACAGTCGGTGTAATAAATTGTCCGGCATCTTCCACAACCGCCACCGGCCGAGCCGGCGGCCCCGATTGAGAAGAGACTAATGTTGCTTCTTCCTTTTTTACTACTTCTTGACCCGGTTCGGGCAGACTCATATTAGTATTGTAGCATAAATAAAGATTTAACAAGCAACGCTTGTACTCCCACAGTGCTGACAGGCAGGAAGTCGTTGATTGTAAGGTCTTATATTTGTTTCTTTGCAATCTGGGCACCTAAACTGACGCGATCCAAAATCATCATCTTCTAAATCAAAAATTGCCCTTCGCAATAGTTCAAAATCTCTATTAAAAAGTCCGTTGCTTCTGGTTTTGCCGCTGGGCCCGCAGCTGCCGGCCACCCGCGGCGGCTCATGACCAAAGCGGCGAACCAGCTCCTGCAAACGGTAATCATAAAAGTCGTCAAAGAAAATCACCCTCCCCTCCCCGCCGCTATCATAACGCGCTTTTAACTCCAGAGCATAATTTTCCAAAGCATAAAAGGTCGACAATTTTTCTTTTCTCCCTGCAGTTTTCACCAACTTAATAAACTCCTCCACCATCGGACTTAATTTGTTCATCACTTTGCCAAAGACAGTTTCGCTTTTGTTTTTGGCAAAGGAAAACTGTTGATGTAAAACTTCCTCTATTAAATCAACACCAATATACCCACGAACCAACCGCGGGCTTTGCAAAAAATCTTCGGCACTGTCAAAATCTGTCCGGATACCGGAAAGAATTGCAAAGGCTTGATTAAATTGAGCAATTGTCGGTTGTTCAATGCGAATGGCAGTCATTGACAAATGAAGACTTTGTCCGCTGCCTAAGACATTTCCCGCATATAGAAAACCATAATTTCCATAACCCTCTTCTCTTGGTCCCGTCGGGCTGGCCCAAAGAATAGTATCGCCATTTTGGGCAAATCGCAATTGATCTTCCAGAGAAATAATCCCCCAAAGTTCCGCTTCTTCACGAGCCACAGGTTCGCCAAACCGTTTCCTCTTTTCTATAGCCCGTTTGGCTTTACTGCTTAAAGCTTCTCCGCCATAGATATCACGCAGTCTTAGGCCATCTTCGCCGGTGGAAAAACGCAATTGATAATTATATTTTTGCAGGTTAAAACGATATTCCCCCAGATAAGAAATGACATCATCTCGAAGTTCTCTGTCATAAACATTCTGCAGATATTCTACGTTAAAGGCTTGTGAACCGGACACCGACTTCACCCAAATAATTTCTTTCTTTTTTTCTTGCTGATTGACAAAGCGGGCTATGGTGAAGAGTAAATCGGACAGTCTGTTTAGATAAATAATAATTTCCGATGTAACCTGTTCTTTTTTGGCCAGCGCGATGACCCGCCTCTCGGCCCGGCGACAAACTGCCCGGGCCAGATGAAGCGATGCCCCTGCTTTTCCTCCTCCGGGCAAAATAAAGTTTCGCAGTTGCGGCAGTTTTTCCGTCAGTTCGTCAATCAATTCTTCAAACTCTGTTACACGGCTTTTCAAGGTAATAGGTTTTAGGTTTAAGGTTTTAGAAGAAGACGCCAGTATTGAACCGATGTCAAAAAGGTCATTTTGAATTTTAACTAATTCATTCTTCATCCTTAATCCTTTATCATTAATCATTGCAATCGTCAAACCAATTGCCGAGTTCAGCTCATCAATAGTCCCATACGCTTCCACCCGAACATCATCTTTACCAACTCTCTTGCCCCCAAAAAGACTGGTCTGTCCCTTATCGCCTGTTCTGGTATATATTTTCATAATAATTTTGAGTTTTAAGTTGTAGTTTTGACTTTTGACTTTTGAGTTTTAAGTTTTAATGCTTTCAGCATTATTTCGTATCCTCCAAAAAACAATCCGGTATAAAATACATCGCCCATTAAGGTATTTCGGAAAAAGGGTATGGCGTAAAAGTAGGCATTGACAAGACCCGTAAATGTTTTGGGATAAAGCCCGCCGATGAGCCAGACGCCAAAGTTGGTAATCAAGAAAAAGAGTAATGAAGAAAAAAGCGCTGCGCCAATGGTATTAGCAGTGTTTTTATGTTTT
>JACOYD010000020.1 GCA_016182055.1 Candidatus Microgenomates bacterium
AGATGAAATTAAATCCGAAATTCGAAGCACGAAATTCGAAACTATTGCGTATAAAATACAGAGAACGGATTTTATGTGGGGAAGGGAATTAAAATATGGGGAAACAGTCAATGTAAAGTTGCTGCGGTTGGCCAAGAAAGAGGCGGGCAAATGGGAAGGAAAAGTGCATGAGAAATGGGTTGTTAAAGGGAAAACCGGGCAGTTAGAAAACCCACTTCATCATTTTCCCCATCAGCGAATTGGAGAATTTTTACAGGAGATAAATTTTTACACTGATATCAGAGCCAGGGAGCTTTTTGACAGAAACGTTAAAACATATTGGTGGTCAATTATTCTTTATCCAAAAGCTAAGTTTATTATTAATTATCTAGTTTATCAGGGATTTCGCGACGGTTTGCCCGGTCTAGTTTTTGCCCTGATGATGAGTTTTCATTCGTTTTTGGTAAGAGCCAAACTTTGGCTACTATGGAAAAAGCAATAAAGTTTCTTTTTATCCTTTTGCTGGCGGTTTTTCCTTTGGGACAGCTTGGTAGAGTGGAGTTGGGTGGGGGAATAAATATACTTTTCAATGATCTTATTGTTTTTGCTGTTGTTATGGCATGGGTGGCAAGCAAGATTTGGAGAAAAAATTTTCCCAAAACACAACTTACAAAACCGATTGTTATTTTTACGGCAGCTGCAGTATTTTCTCTTATTTTGCAAATTGGAAAAATTCCTCCTCCTTCTATTTTTGCTTCCTCTTTGTATCTTGTTCGATGGATTTTTTATGCCGGTTTGTATTTTGTGGCAAGTGATTTTGACAAATCGTTTCGAAATAAAATATCTTATGGATTTGTGGCAGTTGGTTTTGTAACGATACTGCTGGGTTTTGTTCAATATTTTCTTTATTCAAATCTGCGCAATCTCTATTACGCCGGTTGGGACGAACATCTTTATCGGTTATTTTCAAGTTTTCTTGATCCCAATTTTGCTGGTGGTATATTCGTTCTCGTATTTATTCTCGCGCTCTCGCTTTTTTACCAAGGTGTCCTATCTAATACACCTCCAAGGTGGAAACGTAGCTACACCTCGGTAATACTTGTGATGATAGCAGTTGTCTCATTTATCGCTCTTTTATTAACATACTCTCGCGGAAGTTTTCTGGCTTTTATTAGCGGAACATTGGTTTTTCTTCTTTTAACAGGAAGAAAAAAAATTATCGTTTTTTTTCTGGCGGTTTTTATCGGAGGAATAATTCTTTTACCAAAAAGTCTTGCGGGAGAAGGAGTAAAGCTTTTGCGTACTGCTTCTATTGAGGAGCGGTTAAAGTCAATGGAGCATGCTGTTGCTATTTTTAAGGATAGTCCGGTATTTGGCGTTGGGTTTAATACTTATCGATATGCTCAAAAGGATTACGGTTTTTTGCCGGAGGATAATTGGCAGGTAGTTCATTCCGGAGCGGGAACAGACAATAGTTTTCTGTTTGTTTTAGCAACCACAGGAGTTGTTGGATTTGCAGCTTATCTATATTTTTGGGTAAGGGTATTAAGGGAGGTTAGGGGTAGTCCAATGATGGTGGCAAGTATAGTTGGCATATTTGTCCATTCTTTTTTTGTAAATTCGCTTTTTTATCCGCAGATTTTAGAATGGCTGTGGATTTTGTTGGCTATATCTACGGTTCGAAGATTATCTTAAGCTGGTTGGTTGTTTGATTGCCGGCGCGGTCAAGAGCTACAACTTTTATGTTATTTTCACCTTCTTTAAGTGGCAAAGTATAAGAAAACCCGCCGTTGTTATCAACGATAGACAGAAAGTCATTGATTAAAATTTGTGCATCAGCTTCTGTTTTGCCAATAATTTTCACCTGCGCACTTTTCTTAATTGTTTGTCCATCTGCCGGTTCTTTTATCTCAAGGGCCGGAGGTGTAATATCGTAAACAATGACTGTCTCGTTGCTAAATTGGCTTTCTTTATCATTGATTTTTGCCCGAACTTTTATTTTGTTTTCTCCGGACTCCAGCCGGACAGAAGAAAAAATAAATTGCGACTTACTATCAACAATAGTGGTACTTTTGAGATCATTATTTAAAAACAATTCAATGGTTTGGCCGGTAGAGGTAGCTAGCCCGGATACTTCAATAGTAGCCGTATTTGTAGCCTCAAACAACGGATTTAAGATGGGAACTAAGACAAAATCACTTTGTGAGCTTGTGGTTTGCTCAATATCGCCGACGCCTTTTATGCGCCCGATAAGAAGGGAAAACTTGACCAAAAGTTGCAGACCGAAGAATATTAAAACCAAGAAGATAATAGCAATTACCACAATTGAGGTAAAAGTATTTTTGTAGACTGCGTTTTTTACTTTTGTCTTGAGCCTCGATCGATATTCCATAAGAGTTACCTTTTGCCCGATGAGCCGATGGCGGGAATCGAACCTGCGACCTAGTGTTTACGAAACACTCGCTCTACCACTGAGCCACATCGGCAAACTATATAATATTATACTAAAAATTTTGTATAATAATAGTATCTTCGGCAGACCAAATATTTATGTCATCAACAATGGCGTTTGCCCGATAATAATAAATACCGGGCAGGTAGATTTTAAGAACAGCTGAAAAAGAAGCCGGAATAATTCCTTTGAAAATTGTTGATTTCTCCGGATAATCACTTGGCAGTTTGGCATCCGGTCTTGATGTCTTGCCAAAGTGAATAGCCGTATGGCTAATGGTAGCTATAGTTGGGTTTTCGATAAGCCAGCTAAGCAAAATTGGCTGGCTGGCGCTGGCTTCTTTGGGAGCAGAAATAATTTTTATGCTGGCGCTTGAGGTGGTCTCTTTTTTTGCAGGAATTGGCGGAGGAGGTGTGATTATTGATTGAAAGGTTATTTCGTTTCCTTGAGATTTTTCCGATAAATTCTTTTTTCCCTCAAATAAGCCAAAGCGGAAGGCAATAAATAATAAAATAAAGAGGATAAAGATGGTTAGAATAATTTTAAACAGCATAGCAAAACACGGAGCGGTGGACCGGATTTGAACCGGCGACCTTCTCCTTGGGAAGGAGACATTCTACCTCTGAACTACCACCGCATATACCTCCTTAATTATATCATTAAAAAAGGAAACTAGCGGGGAAGTTTTAGGATATTATCTTTATGAATAACATCCGGATCGACTAATTTATTGGCGTTGGCAATTTCCACCCATTTGTAGCCGTCGCCATAGGCCCGAACAGCAATACTCCAGAGACTGTCTCCGGAAACTACCGTGTATTCGTTTTCGCTAATTGAAGTTGCCGCTTCAATAACTTTTGGCTCTACTTTGGGAATAGTTAATTCCATGCCTTCGGTAATTTTGTCCGGATTGGCGAGACTGTTTTCTTTGGCAATGTCTACCCAGTTATAGCCGCTTTGGTAAAACTTTTCTGATATTTTCCAAAGGTCTTCTCCTTTGGCTACTTTATATTTTGCAGGCAAGGCTGCTTGGGTTGCTTCCAACTGCTCCTGGGCTGTTTGATTGCCGTTTGGTGGCGTTAAAGACCCTTTGCTTCTAATTAGTCCAATAACGACAGCGGCTATAGCCACTACTACTATGATGCCAACAATAAGATTAAGATATGAATCTTTTGTCACTACCCTCCTTTCTGGGCAGAAGATACGGGCAGGTCAAATTTTTGGAGTTTGGGCGGGGTGAACGGGGCTCGAACCCGCGACCTTCTGGTTGACAACCAGATGCTCTAACCAACTGAGCTACCACCCCACTATAAAGATGGCACCCCGTTTTGTTAAGAGTATCAAATTCTTGTACAATAGTCAACGGTTTGTTATTATTGGTTTATGACGAATAAACAAATCGCCCGTCTTTTTCGTCAGGTGGCCGCTGCCTACACCATTAAAAACGAGAGTAAATTTCGTTTTCAGATTATAGCCTACGGCCGGGCCGCAGACGCATTAGAAAATTCTACGGAGGAAATAGGTGACCTTTTTAAGCGAGGTGAACGTATTATTCTGTCGGGAATAGGCCCAGCTATTGGCGCCCATCTTGAACAGCTTCTCAAGACCGGTAGTGTCAAACATTTCGATTGGGTAATGTCCGGCATACCACAGGCGATGTTTCCCCTGCTGGAAATCCCGACTCTTGGCCCCAAAAAGGCTTACCGTCTTGTTAAAGAATTTAATCTAACAAAGTCCGAAACTGTGGTTGATGATCTGGAAAAAATTGCCAAGCAGGGTAAAATTGCCAAATTAGAAGGTTTTGGTGAGAAATCAGAGCAAGATATCCTGCAGGCTATAAGCGAGTATAGGCAAGGCAAAGGAAAAGCTGCCAGAATGGTGCTTCCTTACGCTTTTGAACTGGCAGAAACAATGATT
>JACOYD010000021.1 GCA_016182055.1 Candidatus Microgenomates bacterium
ATAGAAAGCATTCTGTTTGAGGAGAATAGCAAAACACCCGCTCCTTTGGAGCTTAAACTTAAGCCTGACAAAACAAAACCTCTTCTTAACGCTGTTTTTACCCTGCTTTGGCTGTCGGCCTTTGTAGTCAGCTTTAGCCTGATGTATATTATTTTAAGTAAGATTAATTTTAATATCGTCAATAAAGCTGTTTTTATTTTCTTCTTCAGCATCGTTTCGTTTCTTTCCTACCGGATTAGTCAAATGGCCCATGAATACACCTATGAGGAAAGAGCCGGACTATTAGCTCCTCTGGTTGACTTTTTCTTTATGCCCATAATCCGGGTGGGCAGAAATTTAACGGAAGGAATAGCCCAGCTCAATCTGCTGATTTTTATTCTGGATTTTATTATTGAAACGCCGTTTAAGGGCTTGTTTGCCTTTTTTGAACAATGGTTTTTGTTTCTGCATACCAAGAGAGAGGAGCTGGGTTGATGGAGAATATAGATTTTTCCAAATTGCCAAAAAAGGAGAGGAAGAGGCTTAAAAAAGAGCTGGAGAGAGAAGAGCACCAGAGGCGGTCACAGCGGGGGGGATTGGTAAAATTGGGACTTCTAACAGCGCTGGTGGCGGCTTTGGCTCTGGGTATTTTGTGGCTGGTGCGGGAAGGGGGAAAGCCTCTGCCGGGTCAGACGATGCCTGATTTGGGAAGAACTCATGTGCCAAAAGAGGAGTGGGAGAAATTTAGTTATAACTCAAATCCTCCCACCTCCGGCCCGCATGATGCCACCTGGATAAAAGCAGGAATATATGATAGTCCGCAGGGAGATGGATTTTTAATTCACGCGCTGGAGCACGGGTATGTAATCCTTTCTTACAACTGCGAAAGGAAAATTTCGAATTTCGAATTTCGAATTTCGAATTTAATCTATGCTCATGAGACGGAGGAGATGCATGAGGAGCCGATGGCGAGTGAGTCAGCAGAAGCCTCTGTTAGTAGTCAGTTAACGGGTGATGTTTGGGAAGGTGAAGACTGTCAGCAACTAAAAAAGCAGCTGTCTGATTTGGCAGAGGAGAAGAAACTGTGGAAGCTAATTGTTGTTCCGCGTCCCAACCTTGATGTTGCTATCGCTTTAACTGCCTGGGCGCGGATTGCTAAACTGGATAAATTTGAGAAGCAAGAAATTAATAGCTTTATTGATAACTTTCGCAACCGCGGCCCCGAAGCTACAGCAGAGTAACAGTTAAAATACCAAGGTGTCTACCTAACACACCTCCAGGGTGTGCAAGACACACTCCTCAAGTTGTAAGTTGGGCGAGAGGATTTAGAAGAGAAGAACTAAAAAGTTTGCTAAAAATAACATCATTCGTGGACAAAAATATCTCGATCGTAGCATTTTTGTCCAAATATCTAATGGGTGCGCAGGGACGTACACCTTACGCAGGGACGTACACCTTAAGGAGTTGATTTCCATGTATAAAGGCCAGGGTAAAAGTAAATTCTAGGGAAGTTTATCCAAGAGCCGCTTGAAGAGCCGCTTGTTCAACTATTTCCACCAATTTCGCTCGCTTAACTAATTGGTTGTCGCTGGGAGGAGTAATCATCGGTATATTTTTGAGGGTTTCACCACCGGTAATTATTTGGCAGTGATAAGTGGCTTGACCGAAAGCAAACAATAAGTGACGATGGGGAGGATCTTCGCCAGGTAATAATAAGAACCTTTGCCCCGGACTAAATGTAGTGACGCCTTCTTCAGATTCTTTTCCCCAAAAAACAGCTATTTGTCCACCGGGCGTAACTGTAAACAAGGTGGGATGAGATATAAAGATGAGATGTTTTCCTGGATCAAGAACACCCAACCCGGCTTCTCTGTGATCGGGTGTTTTGAAAATTAATCCTTGGCGTCTATCTTTAACTTCTGCCAGAGCTGTCATACCCTAATTTAGGTTTAGCGGATTATATATAGTTTGTCAAATTTTAGAAACAAGAAGTCCTTGACCAAAATTGCATTTTATTGTTAAATGATATTGTTAGTATGTCAGACTTAGTTTTTACCGATCAGGATTTTGAAGCAGAGGTTCTGCAAAGCAGAACTGTGGTGGTGGTGGATTTTTGGGCGCCGTGGTGCGCTCCCTGCCGCATTGTCTCTCCGGTTATTGAAGAGCTGGCTAAAGAATACAAGGGAAAAGTCAAAGTGGGAAAACTTAACGTTGACGATAATCCCAACACCGCTGCTAAATTTGGCATCATGAGTATTCCCTCTATTTTAATTTTCAAAAACGGAGCACCGGTTAAGACATTAGTTGGCGCGCGGGGAAGAGAAGAATATAAGAAAGAAATAGAGGAAATATTAGGGAGTTGACGGTAGATGGTAGAGGATGGAAGATAGATTTTTGAAGATAGAAGTTGGAAGTTAGATTATTTTCTATCTTCTACATTCTACCATCAAATTACTACCTTCTACTTTCTACCTTCTATCGTCATTTGTTATTTATGGATAAACTTTACGATGTTATTATCATCGGTTCCGGGCCGGCGGGACTGACTGCCGCCATTTACACCACTCGAGCTAATCTTAAAACATTAATAATTGCCGGTACTGTGTGGGGCGGGCAGTTAATGCTAACATCAACTGTAGAAAATTATCCGGGATTTCCCGACGGCATTGAGGGACCGGATTTAATGATGGCCATGCGAAAGCAGGCCGAGCGTCATGGAGCAGAAGTTGTTGAGCTAAATTTTCAGGAAGGGGATTTTAGTAAAAAACCTTTTGAGATCCGGGTTGATAATCAGACCTTTCAAGGAAAAAGTGTTATTATTGCCACCGGCGCTGACACCAAGTGGCTGGGTGTGGCCGGGGAAAAAGAGCTAATTGGTAAAGGTATTTCTTCTTGTGCTACCTGTGATGCCGCCTTTTTTCGAGGAAAAAATGTGATCGTGGCGGGCGGAGGCGATACGGCTATGGAAGATGCTATTTTTCTGACAAAATTTGCCACCAGCGTTACGGTTGTTCATCGCCGCGACTCACTTCGTGCCAGTCATGTAATGCAGGAGAGGGCCCGGGCTAATCAAAAGATACAATTTATCTTCGATACCGTCGTTTTGCAAATTAACGGCACAGACAAAGTAACCGGCGTTAAATTAAAAAATCTCAAGACAAATGAGGAGAAGGAAATGGATATTGATGGCGTGTTTGTAGCCATTGGACATGTGCCAAATACCATGGTTTTTAAGGGAGTTGAGCTGGATGAACATGGCTACATCGCTGTTTATGACCGCACCCGCACCAATGTACCGGGAGTGTTTGTGGCCGGAGATGTGCATGACAAACATTACCAGCAGGCAGTCACTGCCGCCGGTTTTGGCTGCATGGCGGCACTCGATTTAGAAAAATGGCTGGCCGAGTCTGACTCGGTGGCAGAGCAAAAAACCTAATATGCGTAACAAAAAACCAAAGTATATTTTTATTGGTGTGTTAGTTTTTGTATTGGCTTTTCTTCTTAATCCTGCCCCTGCCCAGTTAACTCTTGAGAACGTGCGTCAAAAATTAAGCCATCTGTTTGCGGCCGAGCAGTCAGAGTATTTGACTGATGCCTACGTTAACGATGTTATTAGCCAGGACGGAAAATATAAAAGTTCAGCCGCCGCCTCACTATTTGACAACAAGCCGGTTGCATCAACATATGATCCTTCCTCCCGCTTTTTAACCTCGGTACTTTCAGCCGACACCCAAATTTCAACTTTCAACGACCAGAAATGGATAGAAGTTGATTTATCAGAGCAGAAACTTATTGCCTGGGAAAACGGGGAGAAAAAATATGAGCTTATTATCTCCTCCGGCAAGCCCTGGACGCCGACTGTAATTGGCGAGTATCGAATTTGGATAAAGCTTCGTTATGCCAACATGAAAGGCGGCTCAAAGGAGAGGGGCGACTATTATTATTTGCCCAATGTACCATATGTAATGTACTTTTATAAAGGTTACGGTTTGCACGGCACCTACTGGCATAATAACTTTGGTACTCCCATGAGTCACGGTTGTGTCAACCTGAAAATAGAAGATGCGGAGAAGATTTTTGAATGGGTAGGGCCGGATATGCAGGGCAAATCAGTCATTAAATCCACCCCCGACAACCCCGGCACCAGAATAGTCATTCACAGCTAGCGAGCTATTGACAAGGTTTAGAGGTTCGTGGTATTATACAAAATACCTTTGAGGATGTTTCAAAGGGAAGTTTACGTTTAATGAGAAGCTTATTACATATTCAAAACAGCCTGGTCGGCCTTTTGGTGGTTTCTCGCAGTTAACTTCTTAAGTGCATCCTCTTGGGTGAGAGGATTAGCACATTTAATTGTCCACCGGCGATGTGTTGAGAGTTATTCCTCGCTTTGCGAGGAACGCTCTTTCCCCGCACAAAACTTACTTCGCGCCGTCCCGCTAAGCGGGAGGCTCGCGAAGGTCGTTTATGCGGGATGCATCGCCAGGTACCGTCTGGTACCTGGCTCTTTAAAAATTGAAGAGAATAACCGCGTTCAGTTACATGAACGTGGAAACCGATTAAAAAATCTACTCATAACGCCGATAATGGATGCCTGGGCAGGTTTTGCCGAGGAAGGACGCATATGGCG
>JACOYD010000022.1 GCA_016182055.1 Candidatus Microgenomates bacterium
ACTTTTGACTTTTATTTAACATCTCCCATTTCTTTATCCTGAGTGCAGTCGAAGGATTCATGGTAGAATGATAGCAGTATGGATAAACAAATTCCACAGTCAGTTTTGAAAATCTACCAAAAAATAAAAAAGGGAGGTTTTGAAGCCTATTTAGTGGGCGGATGCGTGCGGGGCTTATTAACTAAACACCGGGTGGAGGATTGGGATTTTGCCACTAATGCCACGCCTGATGAAATTCAGAAAATTTTTCCCGGCTCTTTTTATGAAAATCAGTTTGGCACGGTGGGAGTGGCCACAGAAAAACAGGGAACGGTGGAAATAACCACCTATCGACAGGAGGGGAAATATGTTGACAGACGCCGGCCGGAAACAGTTACCTGGGGAAAAACCATTGAGGAAGACCTCGCTCGCCGAGATTTTACCATCAATGCAATCGCTCTTCAACCCGCGGGGTTGACGCACAAAACCCCGCGGGTTATTGACCCCTTTGGCGGACAGGAAGATCTCAAAGCGGGTATAATCCGCGCAGTCGGCGACCCCCACGCTCGTTTTCAGGAAGACGCCCTGCGCCTTCTTCGGGCAGTGCGCATTGCCACGCAATTAAAGTTTGCCATTGAAGAAAATTTGAAGAAAATACCTGGGCGGCTATCATCGCCAACAATAATCTGATCGTCCATATTTCCGGTGAAAGAATAAGAGAAGAACTGCTAAAAATTTTAAGTAGCGACTATCCCTATGACGGATTTATGCTGCTAAATTCCAGCGGACTGCTTAGTCAAATTTTGCCGGAACTAACAGCGGGAAAGGGTGTTTCTCAAGTACGGCCGGGCCGCCATCACACTACCGATGTTTTTACTCATAACCTGCTTTCTCTAAAATTCTGCCCGTCACAAGATCCGACTGTCCGCCTAGCAACGCTTTTGCATGACGCGGGCAAACCACAGGTTATTGGTAAAGATGAAGAAGGACACGTTACGTTTTATAACCACGAAGTAGCCGGTGCCAAAATCGCCCGGGAAATTTGCGACCGTCTCCATTTTTCCAAAAAAGAACGTGACAAAATTGTTACTCTCATCCGCTGGCACATGTTTACAGTTGATGAGAAAATTACAGATAGCGCAGTTAGACGATTTATCCGCCGAATTGGGGTTGATAACGTCAAAGACATGATGGATTTACGAATTGGCGATAGATTGGGAGGAGGAACACAGACTGCAGAAAGCTGGAGATTAAAATTATTTAAAAAAAGAGTTGAAGAACAGCTTAAACCCGCACCATTTTCTATTAATGACTTGGCTGTTGATGGCAATGCTGTGATGAAAGAATTAAATATTAAACCGGGTCCTAAAGTCGGTCAAATCCTGCAAAAACTTTTTGAAGAAGTAGATGAAGACTTATCTAAAAATAACCAAGAGTACTTAATTAAACGCATCCACAAACTAGGAAAAGACACCTCGGACGGTGGCAGCCCTGAGTGAAGTCGAAGGGCATGACTCCTCCGAGGTGAAGTTGAGTATGAACCCAATTCTGGGAGTAAAAAATTTAACAAAAAAGTTCGGCGGATTTACCGCTGCTGACGACATCAGTTTTAATCTTTTTGAAGGAGAAATACTTGGTCTGCTTGGTCCCAACGGTGCCGGCAAAACTACCATTATTCAAATGCTTTTGGGCGTGATGGAACCAACAGCAGGTGTAATCCAATATTTTGGGAAAAACTTCAAAAAATATCGGGAAGAAATCCTCAAACAAGTCAATTATTCATCAACCTATATCAGCCTGCCCTGGCTTTTTACCGTGGCGGAAAGTCTGGAATTTTTTGCCAGACTTTACGAAGTTGATGACCGGAAGAAAAAAATAACTAAACTGGTGGCAGAATTTGAAATAGAAAATTTATATCACAAGCAGTATTACATGCTTTCAGCCGGAGAGAAAACCAGAGTACTTTTAGCTAAAGCCTTTCTCAATTATCCCAAAATCATTCTTCTTGATGAACCCACCGCCAGTCTTGACGTAGAGATTGCCGTAAAAGTGAGAGAGTTTCTGAAAAAAGAGAAAAGCCAATACAATGTGAGCATGCTTTTTACCTCACATAATATGGCCGAGGTGGAGGAGATGTGCGACCGGGTGATTATTCTCAAAAGTGGCAAGATAATCGCGGAAGACAAACCGGAAAATCTGGCTAAAAAAATAACCGCCTGTCAGGTAGAACTGGTAATTACCGATGACGCCCAAAAGGCAGAGTCATTTTTGACGGCCAAAAAGGTTCCGTTTGAAAAAGATCGATTTAGATTTATTGTATCGCTTGAAGAAAAAAATATCGCTGACTTTCTCGTCCTTTTAACAGCAGAAAAGATTGCCTATGAAGAAATCAGCATCAACAAGCCGGATTTAGAAGATTATTTTCTTAAAATGATTGAGCTAAAAACATGATAAACGTAAATCGGGTTAAAGCCATGCTTTTGCGATACGCCTACAACATGCGGCATAGTTTTGACCGCCTAACCGACATGTTCTATTGGCCTGCCATGGACCTTTTAATTTGGGGGCTAACCGGTTTCTATTTTATAAAAAGTTCTGCGGAGTTTTCCAGTCTACTCTTTGTCATCTTAAGCGGACTTATCTTTTGGCTGGTGGTCTGGCGCACCCAATACGAAATAACCACTAACATGCTTTCGGAAATCTGGGATAAAAATATTGTAAATATTTTTGCCAGCCCCTTAAAAATTTCCGAATGGATTGCGGCATTTATGGTTTTTGGAATTACCAAAATGTTCATTAGTCTTACCTTCTCCAGTATACTGGCGTTTGTACTCTTTAAGCTGAATGTTTTTCTGTATGGCTTTTATCTCATTCCCTTAATTGTCAATCTTATTCTCACAGGTTGGGCGGCCGGATTTTTCGTAGCCGGCTTTCTGGTCCGATTTGGCAATACTATCCAAACTCTGGCCTGGGCCGGTGTGTATTTAATTGCCCCATTCTCTGCCATCTTCTACCCGATTACCATACTGCCCACCTGGGCGCAAAAAATTTCCCAGTTTGTACCATCCAGCTATGTCTTTGAGGGAATTCGCGAAATTCTCTTTACAGGCCATCTCTCAACTGATAAAATTATTGCCAGTCTTGCATTGAACCTTATTTATCTGATATTATCAATATGTTTTTTTACTTTTATGTTTCATAAGAGCCGGAAACTTGGCTTAGGAAGGCTTATCCAATGAGAAAATTTTTTACATCAGAGTCTGTAACGGAGGGACACCCCGACAAACTGTGCGATCAGGTTGCCGATGCGGTGCTTGACGCGGTCTTAAAAGATGATCCTGACGCTGCTTGCTGCTGTGAGGTGTTTACAACTACCGGTATGGTGGTTGTCGGTGGTGAAATCACCACTAAAACTTACGTTGATATCCAAAAAATAGTCCGCGACGTATTAAAAGATATAGGCTATACCAATGCGGATTATGGCATCGATTACAAAAGCTGTGCCGTCATCAATGTCATCCATGAACAAAGTAAGGATATTGCCCAGGGCGAAGATCCGAAAAAGGGCGCACACAAAGCGCAAGGCGCAGGTGATCAAGGTATGATGGTAGGTTTTGCCTGCCGGGAAACTCCCGAGCTTATGCCGCTTCCCATCATGCTTGCTCACCGAATGGCAAGGAGACTGGCCGAAGTACGGAAAAAGAAAATAATCCCGTATCTTCGTCCCGATGGAAAAACCCAGGTAACGGTTGAGTATGAAAACGATAAACCGGTTGGTATTGAAACTGTTGTTATTGCAGCTCAGCACGACCCGGGAATTCCCGACCAAAAAATGAGGGCGGATATTATTAGGCATGTAATTGAGCCGATCTGTGGAAAATTACTCAATCACAAAGCAAAAATTTACATCAATGAAACAGGGCAGTTTGTTACAGGCGGACCCCAGGGCGACACCGGAGTAACAGGACGAAAGATAATTGTGGATACGTACGGCGGCATGGCCCGCCACGGTGGAGGGGCGTTTAGCGGAAAAGTCCCCAACAAACAGGATAGAAGTGGCGCCTATATGGCCAGATATATTGCCAAAAATGTGGTGGCCGCAGGTCTTGCTGATAAATGTGAAGTGCAACTTGCCTACGCCATCGGCTATCCGGAACCAGTTTCTGTACACGTCACCACTTTCGGGACTGGAAAAATTAACGATGCTCAAATTGAAAAAGCGATTCGCAAAGTCTTTGATATGACCCCGGCCGGTATTATTAAAACGCTTGATCTTAAACGTCCCATTTATCGCCAGACTGCTTGTTATGGACACTTTGGCCGTCCCGAATTCCCCTGGGAAAAAACGGATAAAACCGCTATGCTTAAAAAGTATGCAAAAAAATAAGCAAAGCTTGCTTTCATGAATAAAAGTAAACTTCAAGAAGAGCTCAAGCAATCAATGCTCGCCAAAGAGGAATTAAAAACCTCCGTTCTCCGCCTACTTCTTTCTGCTATTAACTATTATGAAATTCAAAAGGGCGGAGCCGGATACGAAGCGACCGATGAAGATGTTTTAGTGGTTATTGGACAACAGGTTAAGCAACGACGCGATTCTATTGAACAATACAGTAATGCAGGAAGAAAAGACTTAAGTGATAAGGAAGAGAAAGAGTTAGAGATTTTACAAAGCTATCTGCCGGAGCAATTAAGTAATGAGGAAATTAAGAAATTGGTAATTGCGGCCATTTCCGAAACAGGGGCAAAGGGAATGGCCGATATGGGAAAGGTAATGTCAGTCTTAATGCCTCGCGTCAAAGGCAAAGCGGATGGGAGTTTGGTAAGTAAAACTGTCAAAGAAGAATT
>JACOYD010000004.1 GCA_016182055.1 Candidatus Microgenomates bacterium
GTTGATTTTTTGGATGTTTTTGAAAGCAGCCGAACTTTTAGACTTACCTTCCAAAATCCCCATAAAAATTTAAGCGGCAGTGAGGTGGCCAATATTCGCAAACAAATCTTAAACCGGCTGAAGAAGAAATTCAATATAATAGCCAAAGACTAAAATCCAATCTCCCGATTACATCCCAAGGGTGGAATTGGGACTTACTCAATTTTGAAATGCTTTTAAGGAGTCGGGGTAGGGGAGTTGGCATCGGCGTTGACACCGATGGTGATTTCGGTTTCGCCTTCTCTGCCTTCGCTATCCCGAGCACGAGCTTTCAGTTTATGCGATCCGTTATTGATATTTACTTTTTCTTTAACTGAAGATTTTTCCCAAATCTTTTTTTCTTTGCCGTCCACAAAAAGAGTAATTTTGACAATTGATTTGGCTGCTGCGGTTTCTATCTCTAGGTCAACATCATTGTCGTTAATTCTGGATTTATCCGCCGGTTTTATAAACTTAATCACCACCTGGTCATACTTGGCCGATGAAGTTTCTGTAGGCGGATGATAGAGGGGGTCGTCTTTATAATTTTCTTCCAGCCATTTATTAATTCCTTCCTGCCAACGGTTTTTGCCATCGGTGGAAACAAGATCCTCTTCGGAAAATACCACAAAATCTCTTTCTTCATAATCACCGGCGGCAATTTCCACCGCATTTGCCAGCTTGCCGGAAGTTTTGCTTACTTTGAGTCTTTGATAAATAGACGCTTTTGTTTGCGGTTCTGTACCTTTAAGAAAATATTCCGTTCTTTTTTCCCGCCCCTCAACCGGCAGTCCTCCTCCAAAAGCATCAACTTCCATACTCACAACGTTATCGGGCTGGACAAAATCTTCGCGCGGCTTATCTTTAAGCAGTTCAAGAATTATTCTTCGCCAGATAGGGGCTGCTCCTGTTACGCCGGAAGCCACATTAGTCATTTCGCTATTATCGTTATTACCGACCCAGACTCCTGCCACATAGGAAGGCGTCCAGCCAATCGTCCAGTTATCCCGCTTATCATCAGTAGTACCGGTTTTTACCGCCACAGCCCGGCCTGCGATATTTAAGAAACTGTTGGGACCAAAGGTAATCAATCTGGCATTATTATCCGAAAGCATATTGGAAACGATGAAAGCAATACCCTGGTCAAGAACCCGTTTTTGAGCGCGAGGTTTCTCTTCTAAAATAGTTTTGCCGCGGGCATCGGTCACCTTAAGTACGGCTATTGGATCAACACGATAGCCTCCGTTGGAAAACGCCCCGTAGCCTGCGGCTAAATCAATCAGCCTCACCTCGCCTCCTCCCAGCGTCACGGATAAACCGAGCCGGCGCAAATTTTCTTGCGTAGGTGCAAGGGTTTTAATTCCCAGGTCGCCAGCGGTAATTAACATATCTTTTATGCCGACTTTGGCCACCATTTTTACCGCCGGCAGATTTATCGAGCTTCCCAGGGCAAAACGCATCTGCATCGGCCCATGAAATTTTCCGTCGTAATTGGCAGGAAGGTAATCTTTTTGATCAACCACCGGAAAAACAGTCGGCGTATCATAAAGAAGAGTGGCGGCAGTGTAGCCCTTTTTAAGGGCTGTGGCATAAGTTACCGGTTTAATAGCACTGCCCGGCTGGCGAAGCCCGGCAGTTACCACATTAAATTTACCTTCAAAGGCAGTATCTTTGCTTTCCTCCTCCTCTGTTGGCGAATATTCCTTACTTCCCACCATGCTTAGAATCTCGCCGTTTTTGCTGTCAATCACAATCGCCGCCCCATTGCCTACCCGGGCGCTTTTGGCCTTTTCCACTTCTTCTTTAACAATTTGCTCTGCCTTTTCCTGCAAATCATAATCAAGAGTGGTAGTTACCTGTAAACCGCCGCTCTCCACCACATCCTCTCCAAATTTATCAATCAGAAATTCTTTAACAAAAAAAACAAAGTGGGCGGCTTTAATTGTTTTACCTTTATCCTTAAAGGAAACGTCGGGCAATTTCTTTTTTGCCTCTTCTTCCTGGCTTAGCGTAATATAGCCATCTTCCCGCATTCTTCGCAATACCTGCTCTGTTCGCTTAATATAAGCCTTGGAGTCTTGCCCATAGGGAGAATAGGTAGAAGGCCGCTGGGGCAATCCCGCCAAAATTGCACTTTCCAAAAGATCCAGATCTTTGGCCTTTTTGCCAAAGTAAGTTTGACTGGCCGCTTCTACTCCCAAGGCTGTCCCGCCATAGGGAGCCTCGTTTAAGTAAAGTTCCAGTATTTGATTTTTGTCGTAACTATTTTCCACCTGAATAGCCAGTATAAATTCTTTAATTTTGCGGGGGATAGTTCGCTCGGGACTTAAAAAAACATTTTTAATCAGCTGTTGAGTAAGGGTGGAGCCGCCGCTTAATCTGTGATATAAAACAACATCTCTAATTACTCGCAAATAGCCGGTAATAGAAAAGCCCTCATGAGTAAAAAATTCTTTATCTTCAATAGCAATGGTAGCATTTTTCAGGTGCTGGGAAATTTCCGCAAGGGGAACGTAAGTTCTATCCTGACTCCCAAAAATATCAAAAAGAAGTTGACCGTTTCTGTCAAAAATACGCGTAGATAAAGCTACTTCCCGCGAGGTTAGCTTTCCCGGCTGGGGCAAATCCTTGGCATAAAAGATAAAGAGAGAAAATGTGCCAATCAGAAATAAAACAATAAATAAAAGAAGAAAGCGGACGAATTTATTAATTGCGAAAATACTCGGTCCCCTTGCCATACTATTATAGTATATCACGTCTTTCTTTTTTTGTGCTATACTTAAATTATGGATAAAGTCCAGGAACTTTTAACGCGCGGGGTTGATAGAATTTATCCCTCGAAAGAAGCGCTAGAAAAAGTGCTACGTTCTGGGAAAAAGTTAAAACTTTACCAGGGCTTTGATCCAACAGGCACACAACTTCATATTGGACATATGACCGGCCTTAGAAAGCTTAGACACTTTCAAAATCTTGGTCATCATGTTATCTTTTTAATTGGCGATGGGACTGGACAAGCAGGTGATCCCTCTGGAAAGACAACCTCTCGAGAAAAATTTCTCACTCGCGATCAACTTCGGGACAATGCTAAAAATTATGTTGAGCAGGCAGCCAAAATTGTCCGATTTGACGGGGAAAACCCGGTTGATATTTTATACAACGGCGACTGGCTCAATAAATTAACGCTGGTTGATATTCTTAACATTTTCGATCATTTCACGCACTCGCAACTAGCAGAGCGAGATCTTTTTCAACAACGCGAGAAAAAAGGTCAGGAAGTAATAATGAGAGAATTTATTTACCCCGTACTCCAGGCATATGATTCGGTGGCAATGAATGTTGATTTGGAGATTGGTGGCACCGATCAAACCTTCAACATGCTTGCTGGACGAACCTTAGTTAAGACGATGCAGAATCGGGAAAAGTTTGTCTTAACAACACCGCTTCTAACTGATTCTCAGGGAAGAAAAATTGGCAAAACCGAAGGTAATGTGATTGGTATTACTGATCGACCAAACGAACTTTTTGGCAAAATAATGAGTCTTTCGGATGACATTATTATAAAAGCATTGGAGTATTTAACAAGCGTACCAATGAAAGAAATCCAGACAATAAAAAGAGCCCTTGATGCGGGTGAAAACCCCATTGACTACAAAAAGAAATTAGCCCGGGAAATTGTAAGAGAACTCCATAGCGAAAACGCCGCCCAAGAAGCACAGGAGTATTTTGAAAAAACCGTGCAGAATCAGGAACTACCTGCCAATATACCAATATATCAATATATTGGACAAAATACTATTAATATTATTGATTTATTAATCAAAGCACAACTTGCAGACAGCCGCGCAAGAGCCCGAAGACTGGTGGAACAAGGTGGAGTAAAAATAGATGGATCAACAATTAAAAGTTTTCAAGCAGCAATCAATGTAAAAAATGGCATGACAATTCAAGCAGGAAAAAGGAAATTTCTAAAGTTAGTAGTTAGAAGTTAGAAGTTGCACAGCTATGGATTTTATCAGAAAAAACAGAAAAATCTGGATAGTGGTAGTAATTATTGCGGCGACAGCTCTGGTGGTAACCTCATTTTTGCCATACCTCATACTGCTGGGTCAATAAACATACTTATGGATTTAACAGCGCCGGTTGCCAAACTGCCGATGATTGGAGAAGCCTACCAGCGGCGTTTGGCAAAACTTAATATTTACACTATAGAAGATTTACTTTTCCACTTTCCCTTTCGCTACGAAGATTTTTCGCTTATTTCTAATGTGCAAAGTTTACAAGCCGGAGAAACTGTTACCATACAGGGAAAAATTTTGTTTATCAAAAACGAATTTACCAGAAACAGAAAGTTTATCCAAAAAGCGACCGTTATTGACGAAACGGGGAGTATAGATATCGTTTGGTTTAATCAAACATACTTAACAAAAACATTGCCTCCCCAAACAGCGGTAAGCCTTTCGGGCAGGGTGGATATTTTTAGAAAACAGAGAGCGCTTGTTTCGCCTGCCTGGGAAATTTTGCAGGGAGAAGAAACAATTCATACCGGCAGGTTAGTACCGATATATCCGGAAACTTATGGACTTTCGTCCAAATGGCTGCGTGCCAAAATTAAACAACTACTTGCACTTTGTGCAAACGATATCAAGGAGTACCTCCCTCCACAGATGCTCAAAAAATACTCATTTCTTGCTTTATCTGACGCTATTTCACAAATCCATTTTCCCCAAAATTTTGACCAGTCACAAAAAGCACGGGAGCGAATGATGTTTGATGAAATGCTTTTTGTTCATCTTAAAAGCCTTCTTCGCAAAAAAGACTGGGACGAAAAACGCGCTGCCCAACCTTTTTCTATTTCCAAGTTTAAGGGGGAAATTCAACGTTTTTGGCAAAGCCTGCCGTTTCGTTTAACCAATGCACAAAACCGCGCAGTAAAAGAAATTTTTACCGACCTAGCCCGCAACAGACCGATGAATAGACTTCTTGAAGGAGACGTGGGAAGTGGAAAAACAGTAGTAGCGGCAATAGCCATGTATCTTGCTTTTTTAAACGGCTGGCAATCGGTACTTATGGCGCCAACGGAAATTCTGGCAAACCAGCACTTTACCACAATTTCTCATCTTTTAACGCCGCTTGGAGTCAACGTGGCCCTGCAAACCGGCAGCAGAAAAACAGCAAAAAATTCCCCTGATTTTAACGTTATTGTGGGAACCCATGCCCTGCTTTCTAAATCGCTAACTATTAATAAACCGGGGCTGATTGTTATCGATGAGCAGCATCGTTTTGGCGTTGAACAAAGAGCTCTGCTTCTTAAAAAGAACAATCTAAAAACAACTCCTCATGTGCTTACTATGACGGCCACCCCCATCCCCCGAACTGTAGCGCTAACCATGTACGGCAATCTCGACCTTTCTTATGTAGACGAAATGCCAAGCGGCCGCCTTATCGTTAAAACCTGGGTAGTTCCTCCTGTTAAAAGAGATGGGGCTTACCGGTGGATTCGCCAGCTGATAGCCAAAAAGCAGGCACAGGTATTTATTATCTGTCCCTTTATCGAAGAGTCGGAATCGCAAATTACTGTTAAGGCGGCAAAGAAAGAGTATGAAAGATTAAAAAATGAAGTTTTTGTAAACGAGCGGCTGGGTCTTTTGCATGGCAAAATGAAAGCAAAAGAAAAAACCATGGTAATGGAAAACTTTCGCCGCAAAAAATTGGATATTTTAGTAGCTACACCGGTGGTGGAAGTTGGCATTGATATTCCCGGCGCCACTATTATAGTCATTGAAGGGAGTGAACGGTTCGGCTTGGCCCAACTGCATCAGCTCCGGGGCCGGGTGGGGAGAAATGATCGGCAATCATACTGCCTGCTTTTTAGCGAAAGCGAATCTCCTCAGAGTTTAAGCCGGCTTAAAAATATGGAAAAGATCTATGTCGGGGCAGAATTGGCACAACTTGATTTAACTCTTCGCGGTCCAGGGGAACTGACCGGCACCAAACAACATGGCATTCCTGCTCTTAAAATTGCCAGTTTCTCAAATGCCGGCCTGATTGAAAAAACGGCAGCCGAAGCTAAAGCCTTGCTCAAAACCGATCCAACTCTCAAAAATGCCAGACTCTTGAAAGAAAAGCTAAAAACCTATACAATACAAGCAGTAGAACCAAACTAAATATGGCACCACAACCAAAAAGAAAACACAGTTCGCGAAGGGCAAGAATGCGTGGTATGTCAATAAAATTGCATAAGCAAACACTTGCCCCCTGTTTAAACTGTAAAGAACCGATACAACCACACGTGGTCTGTCGCTTTTGCGGATTTTATGATAATCGTGCCGTCATTGTGAAAAAAGAAAAGGCTCCAAAAGAGAATGAAAACCCGAAATGATCCAAGGCATATCTTGCGAATTAAAAAAATGCAGGCGCTTTTTTCTTTATCATTTCACGACAAAAAGGCAAACAGCGGTAGAAAACAATTGGATGATATCGTAAATCACATCAAAGGCATTGATAAACTTATCGAAAAATCAGCGCCGGCTTTTCCTATCGATAAGGTAGCAAAAGTTGATTTGGCTATTTTGCGTCTGGCTGTTTATGAGCTTTTATTTATAAAAACCAATCCGCCAAAAGTGGTGATTGACGAGGCGGTAGAACTGGCTAAAGAATTTGGCTCGGATACGTCCGGCGGTTTTGTCAATGGGGTATTAGGAAATATCTTAACCAAAAGGAAAACATATGGAAAAAAAAGTTCTTGAGCTTTTAAGCGAACATTTTGGAATACCTGTCTCGGAAATTCAGTCTCCGATGGAGCTGCGCAAGGATTTCAATGCCTCTGATTTAGAAGTGGCGGATTTTCTTCAAGCTTTGGAAAGCACATTTCATGTGACTATTAGTAAAGAAGAGGCTGTAAATTTAATCACGGCCTTAGATGTTATCAATTTTATAAACGACCATGCTGAAGAACCTAACTAGCATCAAAAATAGTGAGCTGAAAAATACCGCTTTTACTCATCGTTCGTACTTAAATGAGAATCCGCAAAAAGGCCTTTCCTCAAACGAGAGGCTGGAATTTTTAGGCGACAGCATCCTTTCTTTTGTGGTGTCCGACTATCTTTACAAAAATTTTACTCATCTGCCTGAAGGCGATTTGACCAACTTGAGGGCTCTTTTGGTGCAGGCAAAAACTTTAGGTACTATTTCTTCTGATCTTGGTTTTGGGGCGCATTTGCGCATGAGCAAGGGCGAGGCAGACGGGGGAGGAAGAAAAAATAATACCATTCTGGCCAATACTTATGAGGCTGTAATCGGGGCACTTTTTCTTGATCAGGGTCTGGCGGAGGTTTCCAAATTTATCCAAAAAACATTGCTGATAAAAATTCCGCAGATTTTGGAAAAGGATAGCTTTAAGGACGACAAAAGTTTGTTGCAGGAACTGGTGCAGGAAAAACGCCTGCCCGCTCCCATCTATAAAATACTCAAAAGCGAAGGCCCGGATCATGCCAAAATATTTACCGTGGGTGTTTATATCGACGATAAACTATCTGCCCAGGGTTCCGGCCGCTCCAAAAACGAGGCGGAAAAACAAGCCGCCCAAAAGGCTCTGGCGGTATTTAAAAAATAATCATAATCTGCTATAATAATTACTGACTATGAAGGATCTTCTCTTCTATCTTGTTAAAAATATCGCTCTTGAACCTGATAAAGTCGAAGTTTCACAAAACGAAGCCGATGGCCAGGTTGATTTTTATATAACCTGTGCCAGTAACGATATTGGCCGCCTGATTGGCAAAAAGGGCAAAATTATCAAGTCAATGCGCCGTCTTTTGGGCATCCTGGCCATGCGGGAGGGAAAACGGGTCAATATCATCATGCAGGACGAGGCAAAACCCAGCGTTTCATGAAGATTACCATTCTGACACTATTCCCCGAAGTCTTCTCTCAAATTTTAAATACTAGTATTCTTGCACGAGCACAAAAGAAAAAACTCGTCAATATTGCACTAGTTAATATTAGAGATTTTGCAAAAAATAGCTATAAAACGGTCGATGACAGGCCCTATGGCGGGGGAGTGGGAATGCTTATGAAAGTAGACGTACTGTATAAAGCAATACAAAGTGTTAAAGGGAAAAAATCCGGGGAACACATTATTCTTCTTGATGCTAAGGGTAAGCGTTTTAATCAAAAAAAGGCCCGGGAGCTTTCTAAATACAAGCATCTTATCATCATTTGCGGCCACTACGAAGGAGTTGACGTGCGAATTGAAAAATATGTTGACGAAATTATTTCTATCGGCGACTACGTTTTGACAGGCGGGGAAATTCCCGCCATGGCAATAGTTGATGCGGTAGTTCGTCTCATCCCCAAAGTAATCACAAAAGGAGCAACAACATCCGAATCATTTGAGAGTGGTCTTCTTGAATACCCGCAATATACTAGACCCGAAACATTTCGCGGCCAAAAAGTCCCGAAGGTTTTACTCTCTGGTAATCACACAGCGATCACAAAGTGGAGAAAAAGCCAACAACAAAAAGTAATCACATCTTCTCCCGATGTGTCAAGGTAAAACACTTCGGAAACACATAAATACGTGATATAATAGCCCAAACATGAAACAGGAACAAGATAAATCCATCCTTTCTATGGGCACAATGTATTTGGACTTTAATTCGGCAAATAATTCCTATAGAGGAATTATTCGTCCCAATGGTGAGGTAGTTCACGGCCGCTATGAGATTTCAGCGGGAGGCTCTGCTTTAGTATTTGCCAGAGCCGCAATAGCACAAGGGATGAGAGCTCATTTTTTGGGTAAAGCGGGAATGGATGAGATGGGAGATATAATTATAGGTAAACTCAAAGGTGAAGGAATTATTCCGGCTATTGTTCGATCACCCGATGTTCAGACAAATATTAACGCAAATGTTATGGGTGAGGGCGGCGATACGTATTATCAGTCGTTTGGAAACGCTAACCAATCTTTTTCAGTTAATGATATAAACACAAAATTAGGAGAAGTTATTGACGAAATAGATTTTCTTTACCTTGGAGGATGCTATAAACTTTCCACTCTTCTTCCTGCCTTGCCGGACATTATTGCACGAGTCAAAAAAAGCAGGTATCAAAGTTATTATTGATCATGGTCGAGTGCCAGAGGAAAACGATGAAGAGAAAAAAGAGCTCCGGCGGCAACAAAAAGAGGCAATCAGGAAATTAATCGCTATGTCAGATATCTATTTGCCAAGCATGGATGAATTTTTAGAAACATATGAGGCAAAAGATCTATCGGAAGGTCTGGCAAAGGTAAGACAAATAGCTCCTGTTATAGTAGTAAAAAATGGAGAAAAAGGAGCGGTAGGATTTGCAAGAGAAGGACGCAGAACAAAGGTTATTTCTGTACCTTCATTTCCGGTTGTCGTAAAAAATACAATAGGCGCAGGTGATGTTTTTGATGCAGCGTTTATAAGGGCAACAAGTCGTGGATTGAGCTTTGAAGCCAGCATTAGGTATGCAAATGCTGCGGCAGCGCTTAAAATTTCAACGAATAACTTTCCTAGCGAAAATGACACCAGGACATTTCTTCCATCATCTCTGTCCACTATCCACTTCCGATGTGGAATAGCTTTGCACATCGGGTTATTACGTTAGTAAGAACCTAGCTTATTTTTCTAAAGTTAGGTGCTTGATTCTCTCTAACTTCTTTCCGTAATCAGCCTGATCAAGTATAAATTTAAGATACTGTTGCCGACTTTTAAAATGTCCTAATACCGGTTTTGTGTTGACGATACTAGTTTCACCATTCATATAATATTTTAATGACGACCAAGGATAGGAAAGAAAATCCTCATCGCGAACAATAAACGACACTAAAGGATTCAGATGAATGTATCTTGAGAGATGAACTAGTTGTTCATCAGTTTCAACATGAACTACCTTAAATGCTCCTTGAAATAGCGGTCCAACTCGTTCATGCTTAGTATTAAAATAACGTGTATAACTATCTGTTATCTTTTTCATAAATTGCGATATTCCTCCGCCTACTTTTTGTTGTAATAATATGTGGAAATGATTAGGCATTAAGGCAAAAGATATTATATCAATATTTTTATGGCCACTTTTTTCTAATCCTAATATTACATTATTGCGATCAGGCTGCGGAGTCTGCAATAAGTGAGACAATTTGAAGGGCACATCAAATCGGTAATAGGCTAGAGAGAGAAGAAATCTTTCATAATCCTTTTTAGAAGAATATGTTTGTTGTGAAGCTACACCTCGATTATATACGTGATAATACTCCTCATTCACCAAAGGGGTTACTCTGTATGGCATAGCTTCTATATTAAATGAAAATACCCGATGTGTCAAGGTAAAACACTTCGGGAGTGGAAAAGAGTGGAAAAAAGCCAAATGGCGTGCCTTAAAATAACGCAAGGTAGCCGTTTAGCGAAATGGCGTTGTGCGACTTGCGCCCGATGAGGAAGATTGTATTGATTCTTCAATCACAGGAGGCGCCAGTTGATAAACTTTTTCCAGCGCCTCATTTTGCTTATCGGAAAGGTCTGTTAAAGTAAATTCCCCGCCTGTTTTTGCATCAACTGCCTGAAAATAGAAACTTAAAGTCACGCTGGATTTTTCCTGCGAAAAATCAAGTGTGACTACCTTAAGAAAAGGGGTAACCCTGCCCAGTGTTCTGATGAATTGCTCTATGTTGTCAAAACTGCCGGAAATACCTACCTTAAACTGAAAACTGGAAAGCTTATCCGCCTTATCCACTGCAATAAGGGTAACCGCAGCCACATTGCTGGCTATAGAAAAGTCACCAATAGTAACTCCGCTGACTGCCGCTGTATTTTGCAGGGTTGATAAAATAAGCGGCAGATTTATTACGGAAGGTATGGCCTCATTAAGTTTTTGCGCTTGTAATTTTAATTTGTTATCACCTGTATTTTTAAGAAGAGCTTCTTTATCCGACAACTGGGAAAGCGCAAGTTCTTTTTCCGTTATATTTGTTTTTGTCTGAAAAATCCCTTCAATTGTCGGCACAATAACTGCCATTGTCAAAAAAAACACCGCCGCTGTTACCAAAACGCCAAAAAGTTTGGCTTTATGCTTTCCAAATATTACACCATTTTTATTATTTATTGGCATGGGAAAGCACTCCTTCTATAGTTATTTCATAAGTATCGTCAGCGCTTTGAGAAATTGAACTGATAACAAGCTTTGTTAAAAAATTAGCATTGCTTTTTTCCTCCAGGTTTCGTACAAAATCTATGGCGGAAGAAATGTCGGGAGAGATTACGGTTATCTTTGTCTCTTTTGCGGAAATATTAAAGTTTTTAATGATTACGCCCGTAGTTAAAATTTCTTTCAAGCTGGTGATATCCAAAGATAATACTTCCTGATCTTTCAAAATAATGCTGGCGGCGGCGGCCTTGTTAAAAACAATCCGCAGCAAGCGCTCTCTTTCCGAAAGCAAAGTTATGTTTTTCTGTTTGTCAGACAAGGCATTTTGCAAAACATTTTCTTCTTTTTTTAACTGCTGCATCCAAAAAAACAGCACTGTCCAGACAAGAAATACCAGGAAAGCCAAAGCCGCAAATAAAATAACATTTCTTTGGCGTCGCTTTTGTGTAACTATTGCCTCCGGACTCCTTTGCGGCAGAAGATTTATCTGGTTCTTCATAATAATTTTTCTAGAGAGGTTTTAGAGCCAAACCAACAGCCTGGGCAAAAAGAATAGGCTCAAAAGGAAGTGCTGACAGCTTTTGCGTTTCGCTGACTTTTTGCCAGGGGTCGCCAATTTGCGTTTCAATTCCCAGTTCCTCTGCCAAATACACCACCAGTCCCGGCAGTTTGGCGCTTCCTCCTAAGAGTACTATGCGGCGAATTGGCTCTGCGTCTTTGTTTTTTTCGGCATAAAAACTCATGGCCCGCTTTATTTCCGAAACTAAATTTTGCAAAAGCGGCCCCACGCTGCTGCCGATTTTGCCGGATAATTCCTCCTGCTTTATACCGTATGTTTTTTTGTATTCTTCAGCCTGCATCTGATCAATGCCTAAATCTACAGAAAGAGCGCGGGAGAGCGCATTGCCGGCGGTGGCTATAGAATGAGTTAAGCTGACGTTTCCTTTTTTGGAAACAAACATGGTGGTATTTTCTGCCCCGATTGCCGCCACCAATGTGACGGGAGCGGAAAGTGATGAATCCATAACTGCGCGGTTTAAGGCAATTGCCTCAGGTTCAATTGAGACAATTTCCAGCCCGGACTGGGCAATAATATTTTCGTATTTGGCAACCAGCGCCTTGGGAGCGGCCACCAGAAAAACATCCATATTTGAGCTGTTTTCCCCTTTATTTTTTAACAAAACCTGGTAATCCAGTATCACCTCCGGCAGGGGAAGAGGAATATACTGCTCTGCTTCCCAGCGAATGGCAGAAGCCAGTTCTTTTTCGGAAAGCTGGGGCATTTCAATAACTCGGGAAAAAACTGCAGCTTCCGCCAAACCCACATTGACGATTTTGGTGGTAATGTGAGCATCGGAGACAATTTTTTTGATGGCCTCAACCAGCGCGGCTTGATCAAAAGCCGCCTCCGACAGCAAACCTTTTGGCGGGCTGGTGGCAAGATTTGCCGTCACCAGCTTATTATTTTTGCCGTTCTTTTCAATTTCCACTAACTTAATAGTGGTGGTGCCAATATCTAAACCTAAAAGTCTGGCCATAGTATTTTATGGACTGTTAATCCAGTAATTGTATGTAAAACCGTTGCACGTGCCAGCATTTATGGTAAATGTTTTGTTTCCATCGGAGCTTGATCCCGGAGCAATAGGAGCCGGCTTTGCCTTTATAGCGTCGGCGTCACTCACATTCTCCAGATTGGCAAAAAGGGTATAGGTAATTCCTTTTGGACCGCCGCCGCCATTGACCGAATACAAGTAAGACGGGTTTTTACCGGAAACGCAATTATCATCGGGATTACTGGGGTCTTCCGGCACCACACCGGTATATGGCGCAAGTAAAGGGGCCATATCGCTTCTTGAGGGGGCGGCCCAGCCGCAGCCGCCTGAGGGAAAGCAAGGGTAGCCGTTATTGTCTGTTTTATAAAGTTCCAGCGCCGAGGCTATCTTTAGAAGATCTGCTTTTCGCTGGCCGTCGCGGGCTTTGGCAAGCTGCAGAGGGACGTTGACGGCAATAATTACACCGCCTGTCAAAATTCCGATAATTCCAATAACCAAAATCAGTTCAACTATGGTAAAACCGCGGGCAGAAACCATATATTTAGCAAAACTCTGCTATAAAGAAAATCCCAAAAAAACAATACCGACAAAGCGCCCACTACCAAAAACGGTCCAAAGGCGATGGCGTCTTTGGGCTTTTTCTTATTCAGTATCATTAGTATTACTGAAAAGGCCGCGCCTGTCAAGAAGGCAATGTACAAAACAGCCACAATTTTGGGGAAACCGAAAATTAAACCCAGCAAAAAACTAAACTTGACATCCCCAAATCCCATGCCGCGGCCGCGGGTAAGAAGAAAAATAATCATAAAAAAAAGAAAAGCGCCGAGAGCTGCAAACAGCGCGTTAAACACCTCGGGGGTGGCGCGCAACGACTCCCCCGAGGTGAAGGAATTAGAAAAGGCTAAGAAAATAAAACTAACCACAATAGCCGGATAAATAATTTTATCGGGAATAATTCCGTATTTTAAGTCGGCAAAGAAGATAACAATAAATGATGAAACAATGTAAAGTGTAAATAGCAAATTTAAAATTTGAAATTTGAAATTTTCATTGAAAATTAAAAATTGAAAATTAAAAATTGAAAAGGTAAAAAGCAATCCCGTAAGCAACTCTACCATTGGGTACTGCCAACTGATGGGGGAGCGGCAAAAGCGACAACGGCCGCGCAAAATTACAAAGGAAATAACAGGAATTAAATCACGCCACTCTAACCTCTTTTTGCACCGGTCGCAATGTGAAGCAGGGGAAACTATTGATTGATTGGTCGCTAATCTATCAATCAATACATTCACAAAACTTCCCCCTACCAAGCCGAGTACAAACAATAACGCAAACAACACAGCTTTGGTTTATGGACAGGTAGTTGCATCAGCGGTAGCACCTGCTTTTCCGCTACTGGAACACCACACCCACGTATCCGCAGTAGCCACCGATGTGTACTTTTTTGACTTGAGCGGACATGATGCCTGGGCAGTTGAGGCAGTACTGGTTATACTGTAGTTGGCACAGCTATAACCTGTTGGCGGAGCAAGAACTACCTTCAAGTTACCCGTACTTACCAAATCTGCTTGTGTAACAGCGGCCCCGCCCGGCCCAAAATAGCTGCCGTTGTTAGTGGCCGCATACGACTCTACGGCATTTGCCAGGGCGTTGATATCTCGCTGTACTTTGGTATCGTTGGCCGCGTTAATTTTATCAACCGGATCAATACCTACCAACACCACTCCCGCCAAAACTCCGATAATACCAATCACAATCAGAAGCTCGATTAAGGTAAATCCTCTTTGTATTATCTTAAATTTTTCTACCATTTGTCACCTCCCTTCAAAAAAAACCCTCTAATCTTATATTTGCATTATTTATCACAGTTTGTCAAGCCTTATCAGTACTTACAATGCCTGGGTAATGCTGTAAATCGGCATGATAACGGATATCATGATAAATCCTACTACCAGAGCCAGCATTATCAAAATTAGCGGCTCCAAAAGAGTGGTAAAGGTTTTGACGCTTCGATCCACCTCGCTCTCAAAATAGGTGCTCATCTTAAGCATTACCTCATCCAGCTTTCCCGCTTCCTCACCCACTCTGGCCATTTGTACAATAAGCGCCGGAAAAATAATTTCGTGAGAAAAAGCTACAGTTAGGGAAAGCCCTTTTTCTACTTTTTTAGCTACTCTAAATACCGCCTCCTGAAAAAGAATATTTCTGGCTCCTCTTCCAACGCTATTTAGCGCCTCAATAATCGGAGTACCCGCGCCTACCAAAAGGGCCAGTGTGCGAGAAATTTCCACCACATTAGTAGCTGTTTCCAGCTTTCCCCAGGCGGGGGTTTTCAAAATAAAACCGTCAAAAGCCTTTCTGCCGGAGGCCGTTTTGCGCCATGAGGAAAAACTAAGATAAATACCAACAAAAAGCCCAAACGCTATATACCAAAAAGCTGTAAAAAAATTAGAAACGGCAATAACAATTTGAGTGGTAAAAGGGAGCTCTATATTTAACTGACTGTAAAGGTTTGACATTTGCGGAACGACAAAAATCATCATTACGGCAATCACGCCGATTACCCCCACAAAAATAATAGCCGGATAAAGCAAAGCCCCTTTTACTTTCCCGCGCAGTTCCCGTTCTTTTTCCAGATTATCTGCCAGGCGGCTAAGCATGCTGTCTAAAATGCCTGATGTCTCTCCGCTTTGGACTACCGCCGTGTAAATTTCCGGGAAAACCTTTTTGTGCTGCCGCAAAGCCTCGGAAAAGCTCATGCCTCCTTCCACCGACACCACAAGATCGGTCACCAGTTTTTCCAGACTTTGATTGGTAGCCTGGTTGCGAATAGCGGACAAAGCCTCTGTGATGGTAAGACCGGCCGAAATCATCACCGAAAGCTGTCTGGTAAAATTTACGATATCGCTTGAACCAACGCCTTTGGAAAAATGTGCACCAAGTACTTTTAATAATGATACGGAGGTATTAGGCTTAATATCAATTACGAAAAGCCCCTGACCGCGCAGCATTGAATAAACTGTTTTTGCATCAGAAACATCCAGCACGCCGACTTGCGTCTGATTGCGATTGTCTCTTGCCCTGTATGAAAATTTTGCCATAGAGGAAATTATATAAGCCTCATTAACTCATTTAATCTTAAGGAAAAAAATTGGGCCGTCTCGCGGGTAATTTTGCCGCTTTTTACCAAATCCGCCAGCGATTTTTCCAGCGAGATCATGCCGATATCAAAGGACGTTTGGACTACATTGTCCAGAAGATGCGACTTGCCTTCCCGAATATTGGTTTTGACAGCCTGGGTGCCCAGCATAATTTCCACCGCCGGCAGTCTGCCGCCGCCGATAGCCGGCACCAGCCTTTGCGACACAATTCCCTCCAGAGTGGCAGAGAGCTGAAGGGCTACCTGATCCCTTTGCCCCTGCGGAAAAGCATCGACAACTCTATCTATTGTTTGAGCGGCAGAGTTGGTATGAAGCGTGGCAAAAACCAAATGACCTGTTTCGGCAATGGTCAGAGCCGCCGCTATCGTTTCCGGATCGCGCATTTCACCGATTAAAACCACGTCCGGATCTTCCCGTAAAACAGAGCGAAGCGCCACATCATAAGAATGAGTATCTGTATGCATCTCTCTTTGAGAGATAATGCTTTTGTTGGGGATAAAAACGTATTCTATCGGATCTTCAATGGTCACAATATGCACACCTCTTGTTTTATTTATCTCATTAATTAGGGCTGCCAGCGTGGTGGTTTTGCCGTGTCCGGTGGGACCGGTGACCAAAATAAATCCCTGCCGAAGCTTGGCAAATTCATGCAGAATTTGCGGCAGATTAAGCTCATCAATAGTACGGATGGCAGAGGGAATATAGCGGAATTCCGATGCCAGTACTCCTTTTTGATGATACACATTGGCCCGAAAGCGCACCTGATTGCCTTTTTCATCTTCAAACGGCACCGAAAAATCAAGCTCTTTATTAACCAGAATAAGCTCTTTTTGTTCGGCGGTAGTTAAGGCAAAAGTAAGCTGTTCAATTACTTGAGGGGTAAGCACGGCATGCTCACTAAGGGTTATCAGTTCGCCATCAACCCGAATCACCGGAGCAATACCGGCTAACAAATGCAAATCTGAAGCATTTCGCTTAACAACACTTTCCAGTAATTCTTTAATTAAAACTTCCATGGGCAGGTCAATTTAATTCAAAACTTAAAATTTAAAATTCAAAATTTACTTTTACTCTTGAGCAACCCTTAATACTTCCTCTATAGTTGTTATTCCTTCCAACACCTTCAAATATCCATCCTGCTTCATCGTTACCATCCCCTCGGCTATCGCTTCATGCTCCAAGGTATTGGCATCGGCCTTCTCTAATACTAATCTAGCAATTTTTTCGGAAACTGGCAATACCTCAAAAATACCAATCCTTCCCAAATACCCGGTATTGCCGCAACTGGCGCACCCTTTTCCCTTGGAGAACTTTATTTCTTTTTCCCTTCTTTCCGGCAATAATTTTCCTAAAACTTTTTTTACATCATCCAAAACAGAAGCTGGAGGTGCATAACTTTCTTTACAGTCCGGGCAAATTTTGCGGACAATTCGCTGTCCCAAAGCCGCAGTCATGGTAGAGGCCAAAAGAAAACTCTCCGCTCCCAAATCAATCATTCTCGGCAGTACTCCGGAAGCATTTGAAGTATGCAGAGTGGAAAAAACCAGATGTCCGGTAAGAGCCGCTTGAATAGCCAGATCGGTTGTTTCGCGATCGCGAATTTCACCCACCAGAATTACGTTGGGATCCTGCCGCAAAAAAGCTCTTAAACCCGTAGCAAAAGTCAGTCCCACCGCCGGATTAATCTGCACCTGATTAACACCGGCAATTTGATACTCCACCGGATCCTCTAAAGTAGAAACATTAACTTTGGTGGTATTTATTTTGGAAAGAACGGAGTAAAGGGTAGTGGTTTTTCCGCTTCCCGTCGGCCCGCAAACGATAATAATGCCATGCGGCCTAAGCATGGCGGTTTCTAAATTTTTAAGAGCCGTTCCATTAAGTCCCAGCTCATTAAGGGTGGGAACGCCGGCAGATTTCCTAAGAAGCCGCATGACGATTTTTTCACCATACATGGTGGGAAGACTGGACACACGAAGATCTACCTCTTCTTCACCCACTTTGAAATTAAATCTGCCGTCCTGCGGAATACGATGTTCGTCTATTTTCATTCCGGAAAGTATCTTTATGCGAGAGGCAAGAGCATCATGTACGCTTTGAGGCAGAGTCAGACGTTCATGCAAAATTCCATCAATTCGATAACGCACGCGCGTTCGATCATCCTGCGGCTCAATATGTACATCTGAAGCCCGGCTTTTAATGGCATACTCAAGCACTGTTGATACAATTCTGGCAATCGGAGCTTCTTTAATAATGCTTGATAGCTCCTGCTGCTCTATGGTGCGTATTTGAGATTTGGGAAGCTGTGTTTCGGCAATTGCCGCGGAAACTTCTTTCACAATATCCTGCCGATACTGTTCATCAATAATTTTAATAATTTTTTGGGGGTCTGCCGCAAAGGGAATAACTACAGTACCCGCTTTCTGGCGGACAAATTCAATTGCCTCCAGATCAGAAGGATCGGACATAGCCAGATGCAAAGTATTGGCGTCTTTATTGTATTTGAAAGGCAGTACAACGTAGCGGCGGGCTACCGGCTCCGGCACCAGAGTGAGAGCAGTCGGATCAATAGCCTCTGTTTCGATATCCAAATAAGCCACGCCAAGCAGTTTGGCTCTGGCCTGACTTATTTCCTGACTGGAAACAAGGTTTTTTTCCACCAAAACCTGTTCAATTGGTTTTCCGCTATTGGCGCTTTCTAATCTGGCCGCCGCATAAGCATCGGCCGTTAAACGATGCGAGGAAAGAAGAAAATCAGCTAGTGAGCCAATACCACCATCCATATTCCTATTCAATCGTAAGCTATTTTTATGTATAATGTCAAGGAGTTTACTTATGATGCATGCTTTTCTTGTCGTTTCTTATTCCAAAGATAATCAGGAAAAAGAAGTTCAAAAAATTCTTGCAATTTCAGATATCAGCTCCTTTGATATACACAGGATAAAACCGGAAAACTCAATTGGCATAGAAGAAATCCGTAAACTCAAAATAACAATCTCGCTTAAACCATTTAAGAGCCAGACTAAAGCTGTGGTGATTGAGGAGGCGCAAAAACTTACAATAGAAGCCCAAAATGCCCTCTTAAAAACGCTGGAGGAGCCGCCAGACCATACTATAATAGTATTAACAGCAACCAACAAAGAATTGTTATTACCTACTATTGTTTCCCGCTGTCAGGTAATACAACTGTCAACTGTCAACAACCAACAAACAGGCGACCAATTTACAATTTCCAATTTACAATTTCCAATATTATTAGGGGAGAAACTCAAACTGGCAGAAGAACTAGCCAAAGATAAGGAAACAGCGCTGTTATGGCTTTCCAATATGATATCTGCCGCCCGAACAAAACTGCTCAAGGAAATATCAGGCAGCAAAAACCATCCCTTAATATCACAGCATCTTAATATCTTAATATCTTTTAAGCGCGCTCATATCCTTCTTTCAACCACCAACGTCAATCCCAGATTTACCCTGGAAAACCTCTTTCTTTCTCTAAAATAGCTACTAAAAATAATAACTTTTCGTGCGTCAACCCCGCGGGTCGGAAGCTAGATATCTTCTAACAAAAAATCTTTTATTGACAAGAGATTTTTTTCTTCAAACTCATGTTCTACAAAACTTTGATAATCTCCTGTTGGATTATTTTTGGCAAAGTAGCTTAAGATAAAATTAGGATCTACTAACTCATCTGCGCTTCCGTTAACATAGGCCGGATAACTTGACCATCTATAGTCTCGAAGCTCAACCCCAGGGGTCGAAGGCAGAATATCCTTAGGGTTTCGATGGATGTAGCGGGACAACTGGAGAAGATATTCATCAGTTTCTACCAATTTAGCCCTAAAACGATCTTGAAAAAGACTGCCAACTTCTTCATATTTAATATTAAAATATTTTGCATAACTTGTACCGAGTCTTAACATAAAAGCTGTTAATGGAATTTCCGTATCTTGACGCAATAAGAAATGAAAATGATTCGGCATCAAACAGTAGCATAAAATACTAATTCCAAATTCCGCCTTATATTCTTTTAGCCTTTTTAAAAAACGCTCATAGTCGCGATATTGAAGAAAAATTTTTTGCTTTCTATTACCCCTGTTATAAACATGGTAGAAAAAGCCTTCTTGAAAATATCGAGCAGGTGTTGCCATTAAATTCCATAATAACAGACAACTTTTCGTGCGTCAACCCCGCGGGTCGGAAGCTAATGAGAAATCTTCCAAAAATTCTGCTACAATAAAGGTGATGAAAAGCGTAATTATTACTGGCTCTTTGGCCTTCGATTACATCATGGACTATCCTCATACCT
>JACOYD010000037.1 GCA_016182055.1 Candidatus Microgenomates bacterium
GGTCCTTCTCTACGTTTGCCATCCTAATCTTGGACGGCTTGCCGCTCCGTAGCTTTAGCGAAGGGCGGTGCCACCTTGGTTCCCCCGCTTAGCGGGGCTCATTAAACCTTAGCTTATCGACCTAGCTCTTGAAAATCCTGAGCTTGTCGAAGGACCCGGCTCCAACGCACCGGATCATCGCTTTTACTAATTTATATTATAGCAAATTATTCTCTCTTGTCAAATTTTTGCTAAAATAATTAACCTTGTTTTTTGTAGTCAAGTCTCTTCTTAAAAAGGTTTTCTCTGAAACCTCCTTGTTCCACAAACTTCTTCTCTAAAGATTGCTGGAGTTTCTTTTGCAGGTAAATGGCCTGATTAACCAAAGTGATCATCAGGTTAACAGCCTGGATTAGGTCTTTGGGGAGGTCCGGGAAGTTGGGGATTGACAGCGCTTGCAAAAGACTACCGTGTAATCATAAATGGGAATGGTAATTTTGTAGGCTAACAAATATTCATATCCGGCTTTGTACTCGGGGTTAGGCATATAATATCATATTTTACCACCATTTCCCTGATGCTTTAAGAAGATTTTAAACCGATCAACCCTAACAGGCCAGCAGAGGTTAACTCTAAAGCCTCCCGTTGATAGAACTCCACGCGCGCCCACAAGCCGAAACCATTACCGACTGGTACTACTTCGCCCCAGGCTACTTTGCCTATGGGTTCGGGGTTGGGTTCGGTTTCACCCTGTCCCTGTTGTGGTGGAAAGAGCCAGGGCTGGTCGACAACATGGTCCCGCAGTGCCTCAAGGCGGTCGCGAGTAAGGGGTTCTTGACCCTCGACCGGGGTATTGGTCGTCACAATAAACCCTTCCACATATCCCATAATGGGTTGTGGCGATAAAGGAACTCGAACTCTTTCCGCCCTTGCTGGCCTGTTAGCTTCTCCTCCCTGTCCCGTTTCATGTTGTTGAACCATATTAAGTCAGGATAATAGCGGATTTTGTGGAAAAAAGCAAATATCGCTCTGTTGTTAGGCTTTTTCAACGCCATTTTCTGCCGCAAGATAGTTGGCCGCATCAATTCCTTAAAGGTTCTTGGTTTTAAAAATACTAGGTTCTTTTACTTCTTGAAGTCTCAATTTTTACCCATCTGTCCATCCCAGACGCTTTAATAAATTCTGGACCGAGTACTTTAAGCGCCAGCACCTTATGCCGTCCGTCTCTGACTCGCCAATTATCAGTAAGGTAAATGGTCGCTTGCTCATTTGGTGGCGGAGGTTTACTCATATATTTTGCTAATTTATATACAGCGCTTGTTAAAGGCTCTCCTGATTTGTGCATATGATCTTTTTTTAATTGACCCCAATCAATCTGTGCGTGTTGTGCGACCTCGCTGGCCAAAGGATTGTCGGGCTGGGGCGGAGGACTCTCGGAAGAAACGGGTTTTTCTGCCATTATTCTTCTCATTCTCAACCAAAAAACAAGCTGATTGGGAACTTTAGGAGCTTTTTCGATCCGTTGGAAAGGACTTTCCGACCCTAATTCTCCAATCATATTGCTATTTTAGCAGTTTGGGATGTTTTTACCAAATAAGCGCGGTATTACAGCGTTCCTCAAAGTTCTTGTCTGTTTCTTTAGTAATTTTCTGCCGTGGGGGAATTGAGTGCCAGCGGCGGGATTCGAACCTGCGACCATTGCCTTATGAAGACACCGCTCTACCACTGAGCTACGCTGGCATGAAGTGTTGCGGGGCCGGGAATCGCGCCCGGCCTGTGAGATTATGAGCCAAAAATGAGGCTAATAATATGAAGATTATTTTTTGGTAACAACTCCTCGGGGAAGAACGAAGCGGCGGGTATTCTCGGGTACACCATCATTAATCTCTACTATTTTTCCATGTCCTGACCTGCTTAATTCAGCTTCTCTTCCTAAACTAGCAAGCAACTCCCTGTTCTCATCTGTTACCGGAAGATCTACAACAAGCCTATCTGCTGTTTTTTCCACTATTGAAAAACTTGGCGGTCCTGCCTCGGCATCACCCTTGCTAGAACTTGCTTGAGACGGGGAACCTTGAGTTCTCCTAAGTTCATCCGCAAAACTTATCTGCCATGCGCCTTCTTCTCTTGGTTTTCTTACCGTTAGCTTTCCAGCTCCTCCTCGACGAAATCTACGGATTTCTTTATCTGGCCTTTCTCCCCTAGCAACAGCTATCTCCTCTTTTCCTCCAACTACTACGCCCACCGATCCTCTTCTGACAGGAGATTCTATCTGTGGTTCTCCCATGCCCTTATTGTATACCAGCTTGTCAATAACATGCAAGTGTGGTAAGTTTAAGAAGATGAACGCAAGAGCAATTTTCATGCGGGGTTTGCCCCTTTGGTATTTTCTATTATTGTTTTTTTTCTACGGATATCGGCAGGTCAGTTTCTCTATGATGAATAAAATCGCCGGCCTTCTGGCTCTTATGCTTTTGGGTACCAGCTTTCTCATCGGCCCTCTGTCTTATTTCCTGCCGCAGGTTTTTACCCAATTTAAGATTTACCGCAAATATTTAGGGATTAGCGGTTTTGCGGTGGCAGTAATCCATGCCCTACTATCCTTCTATTCCTATTTTAATATGAACCTGGCTTTTATGCTTTTTGACAGTAAAAACGAGCATCTGCTGGGAGTCTGGCTGGGAATTTTGGCAATTTTGATTTTTCTGACCATGACAGTAACTTCCACCAAAAAGGCCATTGAGATGATGGGCGCGGCGAACTGGAAAAAACTGCAAACAGGCGGCTATCTGGCGCTGGGCTTAGTAATGGCTCATTTTATTTTTATGGAGACTAATAACGGCCTTTTTATTATCTTGGTTGTTCTGATAGCTCGCCTCCTCGTCTTGCTCCTCTCACTCAAGAAGAAGAAAAAAAATAATAATGAGTAAAAATTTCAAAGAACTCCTTTTTCTCCACTTCTTAAATGATGGGACCAGAACCAGTTTTGTCGTCCTCCTGCCCTTTATCGCCAAAGATTTGTCGCTTAATTTTACCTCTGTTGGCTTTTTGGGCTCATCGCAGCCTCTGCTGGCCGCAATTTTGGCTCTGCCGGCCGGATTTATCACTGCCAGAATTGGCGGATTTCGTCTGCTGACTATTTTACTGATAACCTACTCTATTGCCGCTTTAGCTGCTGGTCTCTCTATCAGCATCTTTTTTTTGCTGCCGGCATTTTTGCTGGGAGCTTTGGGATTTGGTATGTTTCATACGGTTGGCTTTGCCCTGGTTGCCGGCAATTCCGATAAGTCAAACATGGGACGAAACATGGGAAATTTCACCTCTCTTGGCGAAATTGGCAGAGTCGCCCTCCCACCTCTCGCCATATTTACTACCGCCTCTTTCGGCTGGCGGCCAACCATGGTAATTTTGGCAGTCATCGGCTTTTCCTCTTATCTGTTTTTTCGCTCCACTCTCTCCAATCAAGAAAGACTGCCCAAACAGACCTCAACAATAGAAAATTATCGTGAATTTTTAAAAAATACCCTATTTCTTTTGCAAAGTAAGAAACTGCGGCTGGTTACTTTGGCCGGACTTTTGGATGCTTTTGCCAGCAACCCTCTTTATCTTTTTTTGCCATTTCTGCTTCTCTTAAAAGGAGTTACTGCCTCTCAACTTGGCGGACTTATGGCAGCCTTTTTTGCAGGAAGTCTGGCTGGTAAATTTTTGCTGGGCCGCGGCATTGATAAGTTTGGCACTGCCAAAATTTTTATCTTATCCGAGTTGAGTATGGCCGGTTTGCTGGTGGGTATTACCCTGACCGGTAAATTTCTGCTGTTGCTTTTCCTTTTAGCCTTTTTGCTGGGCATATTTACCAAAGGTACCTCTCCCGTAATGCAAGCCATGTTCTCCACCACGGCTGCCAACCACCACTATCACAGAATTTATGCCGTCAGCACCCTTTTTCTGGCCTCTGCTGAACTGGTGGCGATAATGAGCATGGGACCTGCCGCAGACATCCTGGGGATAAATGTGGTCTTTTATTTATGTGCTGTCTTTGCTGTTTTAGCCGTAATTCCCGTACTGGCTCTTAAAAAAACAACTTTAGCCACTGCTGCCAAGGTGCGAGAATAGGCGCAGGCGAAGCGGCAGCGGTAGCTTCCTTGAGTACGTTTTGGGGAATTATCACCAGTGTTTCGTCGGGTTTGACTAAATTAAGCTTTTCCCGGGCCTCTTTTTCTATAAACTGCGGCGTCTGCACGTATCTGGCCTCGCTTTGACGCCGGTTATTCTCCTCTTTAAGCTGGGCTACTTTCTCCTGGATTTTGCTATACTCGTCTCTTTTTCCCCACAGCTCCCATACCGACCGGGAGAGGGTTATTATGAGATAAGCCTCGAAGGCAAAAATGATTATAGCTATGATTTTACGCATACTTGACTTTTAACCTTTCTGGTGGTATTATGGGCTACATGGCAAATCCGGTTCGCCTCCGCGATGCCCACGGAGAATTCTTAAATCACCTCAAAAGTAAAAATCGCGCCTCTGCTACTATTTTAGCATACGGCAAGGATATTGATCAGCTGGTGGCTTTTTTGGAGGAAATGCAGAAGATTCATGTTCATGAGGTAACGCGGGGCGATATAGAGGGATTTTTAGCCAAGCTGTCCAAAAACGGCTACACTCCCAAGTCTGTTTCGCGCAAAATCAACTCCACCAAAACCTTCTATCGCTTTCTCAAAATTAACGAATACGTCAGTGATGACCCCTCCCTTTTTATTTCTCATCCCAAATATGAAACCAAACCGCCTCGGGTGCTTTCGGAGCTGGAATACCGGGCTCTGCGCGATGCCTGCCGCGATGACGCCCGCATCAGCGCCGTTGTGGAAATTCTTCTGCAAAGCGGCATTCGCATAGGCGAGCTGGCTAATCTACATCTTGATGATGTGAAAGAGGAAAGCTTATACATCCGGGCGGTCGAGGGACATCCGGCCCGCGAAGTGCCGTTAAATAGAGCCAGCAAACAAGCCGTCAACCGATATATTGCAGTACGGCCAAAGGGCAAAAACCTCCACCTTTTTATCACCAAAACCGGCCGGCCTCTGCTTATTCGCAACATCCGCTCGGCAATTGACAGGTATTTACGCATTGCCGGCATCAAAGATGCCAAAGTTAATGACCTGCGCCACACCTTCATCACCCATCATTTGCAAAACGGCACTTCGCTTACGATTATTTCCAAATGGGTGGGACACAAAAGGCTCTCCTCCACCGAACGCTACCTCCAATTCCTCAAAGAGCGGGAGGAGCCGCAGGAAAAAGCCAAGGAATTGTAGATTTCCTCTTCTTGACTATTGTCTATTAAACCTGCTATACTTTTTATACAGTATATGAATCTAAAAACTACCAATCAAATCTTCATAGTTAAGCGCTTAGTCTCCCGAGGGAGATTGGTAGTTCTATGTTTCACCTAGAGTAAAGGTTAACAACGTAACGCCCATCAATCTCCCAAACACGGGAGATTTTTTTTGTGTGTAAAAATTATTTTATCTATGGAACGTTTAAGACCAAGTATTAATCCTGAAAGTGTAACTACGCCACCTAAATTGCGTATAGGTTTACGTGGCGTAGCAGGACAGCTAGGATCCAGAATTTGTGATGCGGTTAACAGGCAACCCGATATGACAACAACGCTTGGCTTAGATAAAATTGGCCAAACTGTTAAAACTCGGGCCTTTGGGCTTAAACCAGCCAATCCAGAAACCGAGTTTATATTTTTGGATCAAGATGATCCATCAATTGAGCAGAGAATTCCAACAGACGTTGATGTATTTATAGATGCTACACCTCCCGGAGTTGCTTCACGTTATGCTGAAACATATTCCGCTTATAACATCCCAGTTATCGTGCAGTCGGGTGATCGGACGTTTCCGCACATAGCTTCTCCGCCGCGCATAACCGAAAATACCACTGTGATTCGGCAGGGAGACTGTAATATTTCTGGATTAACCCCCGTTCTATCAGCTTTAGGTGAAATAGTTGAACGTGTACAATTAACAGTCCTCATGCAATACGGTTCAAGCCTTAGAGATAAACCTAGAAACACACGCTTGCATACAATTGAATTACGCCCCAGCACAGAATTGAGTGAGGATTTGCAACAGTTGTTTCCAGACGTAGACTTTGTCGTCAGACAAATTACACAAACGCCTGGTCTGCAGTATTATGAACATATCATTGATTTAATAACAACTGTAAGCGTTGATAAAGATGATATCTACGAATTACTCAACCGACATCCGCGAATTAAATGTATGCCTGATGTACGTTCTAGCTTTCCAGTGGATGAAGGCGGAGAAATGCTTCGCTTGCGCGGTAAAAATCAGCCTCCAATCACACCGTTGACTTTAATGACACAACAGTACGATTCTAAACACATAGTATTATATGTACTGATTGATTCGCGTTGGGTTACTGTCTATCCAAACGTTGATTTAGCACGAATACTAGGTCTGGGAACTGCGCCTTTGGATGCAATGAAAAAAACAGATAAAGCTATGAATTTTGTATAATTTTTTTAATTGAAACGTAGGACACCCCGGGTGTACGAAGTGCAAAGCTAAGCTTTGCGTTTTTCTATAGTTTTTGTTAAAATTAAATTGTTATGAAAAAAGTTAATGTATCTACAAAACAAATGGGTAAATTTGCGGGAAAATGGGTAGTTATTGACCCTCAAAAAGAATTAATTATTGCCGTTGGCTCCACTCTCCGGGAAATTAGTCC
>JACOYD010000038.1 GCA_016182055.1 Candidatus Microgenomates bacterium
TATTTTTTTGTCCGTACCAAAAAAGAATACCGGCAAGACCTATTAATACGGCAATTATTATTAAGGCTTTCATGAAGTTATTTTTTTCTGATAATCGTCCTTTTCCCCTCGTCACGTAATTCATAACCCAGCTTGCTGATTTTGGCTCGTACCTGGTCGGCCAAATGGAAGCGTTTTTGTTTCCTCAACTCCTCTCTCTCCCTAACCAACTCCATCACTCCCCGTGGTACCCGTGATACTCGTGATACCTGTGGTACTCTTAGATTAAATCCCAATACCTCATCAAACTTAAACAGACTTTCCGCTTTGGCAGAAGTGGGATAATCGGATTTTACCAACTCCCACAGCACCGCCATAGCTTCCGGCATATTTAAGTCATCGTTAATTGCCTCTAAAAACTTTTGCTCATATTCGGCACAGCCCTGCCTGCGCAGGCGGGCAATTTTGGGTTCGCTCCACTGTGAAATTTCTTCCCGCAGCCGATTAAGAGCCATTTGAGCGCCGGTTAATGATGCAAAAGTAAAATTAAGTTCTCTCCGATAGTGCGTCTGAAAATAAAGATAGCGAAGAGCTAGAGGAGAAAAATCGCGTCTTTCTAAATCGGAAACCGTGTAATTGTTAGCTGAACTTTTGCTCATCCGCGCCCCATCAATTAGCATAAACGCCACGTGCATCCAGTATTTCACAAAAGGCCGGCCGCTGGCCGCCTCGCTTTGGGCAATTTCGTTGGGATGATGGGTGGCCGCCAAATCAGAGCCGCCGGCATGAACATCAATGGTTCGACTTGGCTCACCACCTCCCAAATATGCCATACTCATAGCACTGCACTCAATGTGCCAGCCGGGAAATCCCATCCCCCACGGACTCTCCCACTCCATCTGTCGCCTTTGGCGAACCTCGCCTTTGGCGGGCCGCTTTCCCAGAGTTGAGCCTTGCCGGGGAGAAAATTTCCACAGGGCAAAATCGCGGGGGTTTCTTTTTTCAGGATTTATGGCCACCCGAGCGCCTTCTTTTATTTGATCGAGTGAGGAAAAAGCGCCATAGCGGGGAAATTTTGCGGTGTCAAAATAAACTCCATCCGAGGTTTGATAAGTAAAGCCCTTTTCTTCAAGTTTTTTAACCAAAGCTATTTGTTCTTCAATATGATCCGTGGCTTTGACCAACCGATAAGGAGCTGTTAAATTAAGTTTTTTGAAATCTTCGGTAAAGGCTCGCGTATAAAATTTGGCAATATCCCAAGCGCTCTTTCCCTCCCCTTTAGCTTTTTTTTCAATTCTATCTTCTCCGGTATCGGCATCTCCGGTATTATCGCCCGTCAGATGACCCACATCGGTAATATTCATAATATATTTAACAGAAAATCCGTTGTAGGCAAGCGTGCGCACCAGCACATCGGCCATGGTGTATGTCCGGAAATTACCAATATGGGCAAAATCATAAACGGTAGGTCCGCAGGTATACATTCCTATATTGGGAGGGCTTATCGGTCGAAAATTCTCGACTTTTCCAGTTAAAGTGTTATATAATCGCAACACACTTACATTCTAATATAATTTACTGGTCTTGACAAACAGCAATGTTTGGGCTTAAAGTAAAGCCAGAGGTGAAAAATTATGAACATTCAGACAGTCACCCACAAGGGGCTATCATTTTTGGATATCCACAATCCGCATGAGCTGGAGGTTAAATTTTTGCGCAACAATTACGGCTTTAATCCTCTCAACCTGGAGGATTTTATCAACAGGACACAAGTGCCCAAAATTGAAACCTACAAGGAATATACTCATGTAGTTTTGGATTTTCCCTATTTCAAAAAAAATGAAGAGCAAAAACCTAACGGCAATAGATCGCTTCTTCCACAAATACCTCTGCCGCACTTTCCCGACCAACAACCCAAAAAACGCATAATTACGGCCCACGTGGCTTTTTTTATTGGTAAAGAATATCTGGTGGTATTGCATGATGACAGAACGCCCCAAATTGATGAGATTTTCTTGACTTGCCAAAAAGCCCTTCGCCACCGCGAGGACCTGATGGGAGAAGGCAGTGTTTTTCTTTTTTATCGGGTGGTTGATTTGCTGGTTGACTCCTCTTTTGCTCTGTCCAACGAGCTATCAAGCACTATTGATTTTATAGACGGTGAGATAGCCCAAAATCGTTCACCAAATATCGTCGAGGATATCTCCAGCACCAGAAGAAACCTGGTAGTTTTTCAAACCATGATCAAACCCATTCTGCCTATTTTCTCCGATCTGGAAAAAGGCGTCTATAAAGAATTAAATTCCGGCATGACGCCCTTTTGGAGCAATATTTTGGATCATTTGCAAAAAATCTGGGAGAAATTGGAGGATAACCGCGAGCTTATCGAAGGCCTTTCTACCAGCAATGAGTCTATTCTTTCATCCCGAACCAATAGGATTATTACCATTCTTACCATCTTTTCGGCAATTTTGCTGCCTCTTAATCTTATCGCCAGCGTATATGGGATGAATGTTGCCGGATTGCCCTTTGCCAATGCGCCGACTGCTTTTTTAACTGTCCTGGTGCTGATGGGTTTTGTAGGAGGAGCACTTCTGCTAATTTTTAAGGGTAGCCGCTGGCTTTAATTTAGCCACTCACTCCCCGCAGTTTTTCTTTTGTTCCTTTATTTTTGGTGGCCACAACTGGTAAGTCTTTAGGCTCTTTTTCCTTTTCTTCCAGCTCTTTTTGCTCTTCCTCTTTTTCCTCCTGTTCTAGCTTTTCCGCCGGCCGAAGTTCTCCCTGTTGTTTAGGCGGAGTGGTTAAACGCTGGTAGTACTCGCTATGCAATCTTTGCCGCAGCTCTTCCAGTTTTTGTTTGTCTTCCATTTCCCTTTTTTCCCGCTCTGCTTGTTTTATATCCGGAGCATTTCCGTAGAGATCTTTCACAAAGGTTTTGGTGGGATCGTCTTGAAGTTGACTTGAGGAGGTGGTTTCGGGAGGGACTCCTTGCGAAGCCGGAATATTGTGCGAAGACTGCTTTGAAGTCGGCCCCTTCTGCCCGCCCTGCTTGCCGGTCACTTGCGAAACTACAGCCTTTTTGGCCTGTCCCGCCTCCTCGGCAATCATCTCCAATGCTTCCCCCAAAAATCCGCCTTTACCCATATACTATATGTTATACCAACTTGCGAGGCGGTACAAATTTTTTGAATGTTTTCGTCCGCAGGACTAGCGAGCGACTAAGCAATTATTAATAGTCTAGCTATATCGCGAGCGGTCTGAAAACTTCAACAAAATTTCGTACCGACCCAAGCAAACATTTTTTACTCTATTATTCCCAAATTTTCTTTTGCCTCATCGCTCATTTTGTCCGGCTCCCAGGCCGGCTCCCACACCAAGTTTATTTTAACATCTTTTACCCCCTCAATGTTTTTGACCGCCGCCGGCACCCACTCCTCAAAAACCATACTCAAGGGACAACCCGGCGTTGTCAAAGTCATGGTAATATCAACGCGACCCGATTTTTCACTAATATCAACATCGTAAATTAACCCCAAATCCACAATATTGACATTCAGCTCCGGATCAATCACCTTCTTGAGTTCTTCCAACACTTGTTCTTTAGTTATCATGCTAATTTCTACAAATTACATTCTAATTTATTCGAATATATTCGCAACTGTGGAATTCAATATTCTCCAATACTCAAGACTTGCACCATGAAAGTTAGCAAGTATTCCTAATTTTAATTTACACGATTGCAGGTAAGCACGAATTTGTCTATAATCAACTTTTGTTATAACTGGTTTTGCTTTTAGTTCAAGAACTATTTTACCGTCAATGAGAAAATCCAAATAGTATTTCCCAATTTTTTCACCATCAATAGTTAAATCTACTTCAATTTCCTTTTTATAAAGAATTCCAACAATTTTATAACTTAGCTCTGGATAAACCAATTTATTTGAATTAATTTGCATATAATTTGTAGTAATTCGCATCTTAATATTCGTTTCTTCCCTCCATCGCTCTTTGTAAAGTCAACTCGTCGGCGTATTCCAAATCCGCTCCCTTTGTAAAGTCAACTCGTCGGCGTATTCCAAATCCGCTCCAGTCGGCAGTCCTCGGCCAATTCTTGTAATTTTGACTTTTGCGTTTTGATTTTTGAGTTGTTTACTGATGTACATCGCCGTCGCCTCTCCCTCCATCGTCGGATTTGTCGCTAATATCACTTCCCTAATTCCTAATTCATAATTCATAATTCGCTCCAGTAATTGTTTGATAAAAATCTCCTCCGGACCAATATTATTTAGAGGATCAATTTTGCCATGCAATACGTGATAAAGCCCCTTGTATTTTCCGCCTTTCTCAAGCGCCACGACATCCAACGGCTGTTCCACCACGCAAATAGTTGAAGTGTCGCGCTGGCTGTCAGAGCAAATTTCACAAGGGTCGTTTTCTCCCACCAGAAAACAGGTAGAGCAAGTCACCGTTTCTTTTTTAAGATTACTAACAGCGCCGGCAAACATATCCAGCTCCGCCTGCGGCACATGAAGCAGATAAAATGTCAGCCGCTGGGCGGTCTTTGGCCCAATACCTGG
>JACOYD010000039.1 GCA_016182055.1 Candidatus Microgenomates bacterium
ACAAATAAGAAAGGCGGGGGCGAAAAGCGGAATACCCCCGCAACGGCAGGCGATACTAAAACAGAACCAAAGATTACCAGAGACTGTAAAGCGAAAATAAAAAACCAATGATATCGGCGAGTCGCCCCCTAGGGCGACCTCTCGCCCAAAAGCGGGGGTGCCGCTTCCTTTGACTCGGGAGGGTGGGTTGATAGGAATATAGATAAACCTACATTTTCTTTTTGTATTTTACTTATCTGCGAAAGCGGATTATAATAGATAAAAATCGCGCGCATTTCTGTCTTTGCAAAAAATACATAGAGCGAGGCCGAAGGCCGAGCGGATAACGAAGCCCCGCCAAGCGAAGCGGGCGGGGCTACCGATTCGACTTAAAGCGAGTTCGAATTTTTTTGTAAACGCTCACCAAATGATATGTGTGATTTTTCCAAGTTTTAGCCTCAAGGTTTTGTAAAATATTGTTCTAATCAAGCAAGCAGTACTAATCCGACAAAAAATTTAGTAGAATGGATTTAGGGGTAAATTTATTTAGCTATGGACTATGCTTGGCATACAAAAAAAGCGGAAGATGTTTTTGGAATTCTCCACTCAAACAAAAATGGTTTAAGTAAGGAAGAAGCAATAAGCCGTCTTGAAAAATATGGGTTAAATAAATTACCAGATGCAAAAGTAGACAGCTTATTAATTATCTTTCTTCGTCAATTCCAAAGCCCCTTAATTTACGTTCTGTTTATTGCCAGCTTAATTGTATTTGCCATGCATGAGTTTATTGATGGATCTATCATTCTCTTTGTTCTGCTTTTTAACGCAGTCGTAGGAACAATCCAAGAAGGCAAGGCTCAAAACACCCTCTTGGCACTGAAAAAATTTTCTGAAACAAATGCTACCGCTGTCCGGGATGGTGAAGAAGTTGTTATCCCGGATTATGAAGTCGTGCCGGGAGATGTAATAATCCTGCAGGAAGGTGACAAAATTCCGGCTGATGCCAGGATAATTTTTTCTAATAACTTGACGGTTGATGAGGCGGCTTTAACCGGAGAATCAGAACCTGTACGCAAAATAGACGATATCCTCTCTAAACTTAGCTTAACAACTGCTGATCAAAAGAATATGCTCTTTAAGGGAACCAATATTGTTGCAGGCAGTGGTCAGGCTGTTGTAGTTGCTACAGGACTAACGACTGTTTTAGGAAAAATATCCAAAGAAATCTCTCTTATTAATACCGAAATTCCCCTTAGAGCTAACATCCGTTACCTCTCCAGGCTTATTATTGCTACTGTCGCCATTATTTCCACCTCCATATTTACTTTAGGACTCTTTTTAGGTCACTCCATCCGGGAAATGTTTACCACGGTGGTGTCGCTTGCTGTCTCAATTATTCCTGAGGGGTTACCAATTGTAATAACATTGGTTCTGGCAACAGGTGTCTGGAGAATGAGCAAACGCAATGCTTTAGTTAAAAAACTTCAGGCAGTGGAAGCCTTAGGCCAGGCCAGAATTATTGCCGTAGATAAAACAGGCACTATTACTAAAAATGAGATTATCCTGCAAAAAATAGCTGTTGACGGCAAAACATTCGATGTGGGAGGAAACGGTTATAATCCGCAAGGAGAAGTTCAGTTTAACGGGAATAAAATTGATCCTCTAAATCACGAGGATTTACTTTTTATAGGCAAAGTTACCGCCTTTACTTCTAATAATAACGTGGTGTTTGACAAAGAAAATAAAAGCTGGAAGGCTGCGGGGGATCCCACAGAAGCTGCCTTATCTGTTTTTGCCCAGAAGATAGGTTTTCATAAGGATATTTTGGAAAAAGAATCTCCCAGACTTTGCGAAATCCCCTTCGATTATAAAAACAAATACCATGCTACTACCCATAAAGTTGACGGGAAGGCACTTTTAACCGTTATTGGTGCTCCTGAAGAAATTTTTGATCTGTCAACAAAAATCCGCCACAACGGTAAGACGGTAGTTTTATCAAAGGAAAAACAAAAAGAGCTCGAAAATGTGTTAGTGGGTTTATCAAAAGAAGGACTGCGAGTTTTGGCTCTGGCAGTCAAAGAAGATTCCCCCGAAGATGTGAAACCTAAAGATGTTTCTAAACTTACTTTTATTGGATTCCTAGGCCTTAAAGATGCACTAAGACCAGAGGTGCACAAGGCAATACAAGAAGCAGTTTCGTCAGGCATGAAAGTGGTGATGATTACAGGGGATCACAAAATAACAGCCCAGGCTATTGCCAAAGAAGCCGGAATATATCACGAGGGAGACACTATTTTAACGGGAGAAGATATAGATAGATTATCCGAAGAAGAGATGGCAGATATGCTCGACAAGGTGTCAGTATTTGCCAGGGTCACCCCGGAGCATAAGTTAAGAATTATTCAGGGCTATAAAAAAAGGGGTGAAATAGTGGCAATGACAGGAGACGGAGTCAATGATGCCCCCTCCCTTGTTGCCGCAGACTTAGGAGTCGGGATGGGTAAAATCGGTACAGAGGTGGCCAAAGAAGCAGCGGATATTATCCTGCTTGATGATAATTTCAGCAGTATTGTGGCAGCGATTGAAGAAGGAAGAAGCATTTATAGAACCATTAAGAAGGTTATTCTTTATCTTTTTTCTACCAGCTTGGGTGAAATATTGACAATCTCCGCTGCCTTACTATTGGGTTTTCCACTCCCTCTGGTGGCTGTCCAAATAATTTGGTTGAACCTAGTTACGGATGGATTCCTGACAGCAGCTTTGGCTATGGAGCCAAAAGAAGAAGGATTGTTGCAGAGTAATTTTAAAAAGCCAAACAAATATTTGATTGACGGATTAACTGCCCAAAGAATGTTTTTAATGTCAATCTCAATGATGATAGGGACTCTATTTCTTTTCAAAGGATACTTTCAGCAGGATATGGTGAAGGCCTGGACAATGTCGCTTACGGTACTGGCAGTTTTCCAGTGGTTTAACGCCTGGAACTGCCGACATGAAAGCAAATCCATTTTTCAGCTTAATCCGTTTTCAAACAGGTTTTTAGTGGGTGCTACCTTAACTATTATTGCTTTACAGCTCTTGGCAATTTACCATCCTTTAATGCAGAAGATACTTAAGATAACCGCACTTGATTTATCTGACTGGCTGATAATAATACCCATTGCTACATCTATTATACTAGTTGAGGAAATAAGAAAGATGATTTATAGGCATACAAACGCTAAAGATTTATAGTATGCTATACTAGACATTCATGAACATCACTAAATTTTTTTCCTTGACATTCTTAGGTTTAGCCTTTGTTACTTTTATTTTTTTCTCCGGCATTGTTTCCTTGATTACTGACTGGTGGTGGTACCAAGAAGTAGGGTTTACCGAGATCTTTATCAAATCGCTCATCGCAAAAATCATTGTAGGAACTGCAGCAGGAATTATCGCTGCCATCTTTCTTCTTGCGAATTTATCTCTTGCCGTACGTTCTAAAATACCTTGGATGGCAGCTATTCCTGAAGCTCTCATCGGTACCAATCAACCAATTAGCTTAAATAGCAGAATCGTTGGGAAGCTCGGCATTATTTTAAGCTGTATTATTGCCCTTTTTATCGGTCTGATCGCCTCAAGTAGTTGGCACGACGTTTTAAAATTCCTTTCAAGCGTACCGTTTGGCCAAAAGGACCCGTTGTTTGGCCAGGACGTATCTTTTTACGTGTTTTCCCTACCTGTTTTTTCTTTGGGGCTTGGCCTTGTAAAAACCGTTATTTTAATATCGCTTATCGGTTGTGGTGCAATCTACATTCTGCGGGGCAGCCTTAATTTATCAAGCCTTTTCCCTAAAATTAATCTTTCCAAATTGACCGGAAAACCGGAAAGCCCATTCAACAAGCTCAGGGCAGGTCTGATTATTAGACCTTTGAGAAATCAAACCGAACCAAGAGCCAGACTACATATCAGCATTCTACTAGCTCTTTTTCTTATAACAATTGCCGTTGGTACCTATTTATCTCTCTTTAATTTGCTGACCGGCCAGAGCGGTCCGGTGTTT
>JACOYD010000001.1 GCA_016182055.1 Candidatus Microgenomates bacterium
TTAATTCTTTCCTAAAATAACTTCGGCGTCGGCGGAGTCGGTGGCAGAAAGAGTGGCTGAAGTAGTTCCAATCTGAAATTTCTTGGCCAAATCGCTTTTAAGATCAGCTAACAAGGACTGCTTGCCTGATTTAATGGTAATTTGGGTATTGTCGTAGTCGCTTTTGTCGGCATTGCCGGTAGAAGCAATATCGTAGCCCAACCCTTTAAGATAATCGGCCGTGGAAGCGGCTCTCCCTGCAATACCGCTGCCATTTAAGACCCGCACCGACAGCCCCTTGCTGGTGACTGCGGCAGCTGTTGGCTTGGGTGTGGTTTTGGGGGTTGGAGTAGGAGTAGTTTCCGGCATAGGAGTTGGGGTAGCGGTAGGCTCCTGGGTAGGAAAAGGGGTCGGCTGCGGTATCTCCTGCTGGCGGGAACCCAAAAACTTGCCTGCTCCAAAAATAACCGCCACAACAGCCATAATAGCAATTATGGCTAAAATGATTTTTCTTCCGCCGCCGCTGCCCTGCTGCGGGGATAAGGTGGACTGGGGAGCCATCTGTGAAATGGTTGTTTCATCCATGACGCTCACCAATAAACCATAAAAGAGACCGTTTGTCAAGGAGCGAGTCCGCCTTTGGCGGACTCGCGACGAAGACCCTCCCAAAATCGCAGCACGAGGCGTCCCCGCCGTGGCGGGGTGAAAAGCCGAGTGCTAAGATTGGGAGGGTCAAGGAGAATTTGTTACTTTGCTACTGCGTGGAGGAGGTCGGCAGTTAAATTACCTTCTTGATCAAGCGTGGCTATTGCTAAAGCCGCCTGACCAAGCGACAGAGCGGAAGAGGCGCTGGCTACTTTGAGATTATAAAATGTTTCACCCTGACTTTTATCTAAAATGGTTACAATTTGCCCGTTGATGCCGGTGATTATTCCCGCTATTGCCTGTATTTTTCCTCTGGTGAGGCCGGATCCTGTTGCTTCTGCCAGACTGGCGCTGGGAGAAGAACCGGCAATCCCAAATATAACCTTTCGCGCCTGGCTCTTTTTTTCTCCTTTGTTATTAACCGCCACCACCAGAATGTCATTGGTGCCGGATGTCAGCTTAATTTTCCCGGCAAACAGGCCGGTGGCGGCGCTGTCTGTGGATTCCCAGTTTTTGTCGGTGAAAAAAACTACTGCCGCCTTGGGCGAGGTGGAGCCGGTAATGTCAATGGCGGCAGAGGTGGCAATTTCTCCCTCTTTGGGAGAAGTCAGACTAAGCAGAAGTGGTGCGGCAGCAGTAATTGATGGTTGAACGGTTGGTATAGGCTGCTCTTCTTGAGTTATCGACTCTTCACCCCGTCCCCGCAGCAGAAAAAAGGCTGCCAAAATTAAAATCACAATCACAATTGGAATAATAAGCCAAAACTTTTTACCCCCGCCGGACTCCGCCGGCTCATTGGGAAATTCAAGCGAAACTTCACCTGAAGAGGGCGGCCCGCCCGCTTCGCCGAATCGAGGCGAGCCGGCTGGCGCCGGCGCCGGTGTGGGTGGGGCAGGAGGAATCGGTGTTTGCTCCATGGCTGGAGGCAAAGGGGTATCGGAAAGAACGGCCGGAGTTTCTGATATTAGCGGCGGTGTTTGTTCGGCTTGCCCCGCACCGAATGGTACTGGGGCCGATTGATCAGGCTGGTCAACAGTAGCTGGAGAAGATAATGGCGGTTCCATCGGCGCAGGTGAAGGCGGCGCTTCGACAGGCGGATTGGTGGTTGGGCCCGATTGAGGAAGGACTGGTGCTGGATTTTGATCTTGGGCAGGTTTATCATCCATGTTACAGGCGAGTATAAATGTTCATTTATCTCCTGTCAAGATATCACATTTTCATTTTACATCATTTTTTCCTTCTTATCTGCTCCGCAATAGTTCGGCTTCTGACCGCATCTATCCCCTGCGGATTTTGGCGGCCTGTTATAGCCATAATAGTTGTCTCTGGCTTCTCTTTCGCTCTCGCTCACCAAAGCCTTGATCTGTTCTAAAGTAAGTCCGCCGATATGGACTTCCTGACCTCCTAAATCTTTTACCACCTCAGCTGCATGTATATCTCTAAGTTTATTTTTCCAGTCCAGCTCTATCCCAGCCCGTCTTTCTTCAGCTGCCTTCCTTTCTTTTTCATTGGCTTCTCTGGCCGCCTCTTGCTGGGCAGGAGTGGGAGCTTGGGCTGCCAGCCTTCTCTCTCTTTCTTTTTCTTTTTCTCCAGTCCATCGCCTGGCCCTTTCGCTTAAACTAGCTAATTCTCTTATGGCTGTCATATTAATATTATATTATAACCGGTGTGCAAATTCCGGTTATATCTATTGGTAATATACCAGTTTTAAACATGCGCATAGTATATAATAAACTTTATGCCTTACAACAAACTGACTTTTCAAGAGGAGGAGATTATTAAAAACAAAGGAACGGAAGCTCCGTTTTCCGGTGAATATGATAATTTTTACAAAGACGGCACATATATTTGCAAAAGATGCAATGCTCCGCTTTTTTCATCTAAAGCTAAATTTGAGGCCGGTTGCGGCTGGCCTTCTTTTGACAGCGAATTTCCCAACTCTCTAAAACGATTGCTCGATCCAGATGGAATAAGAACAGAAATTCAATGCAGAAATTGCGAAGCACATCTAGGCCATGAATTTACAGGAGAACATTTAACAGACAAAAACACCCGCCACTGCGTCAATTCTTTATCAATAAAATTTATTCCCCAAGGAGAAAAACTGCCGGAAGTTCTTACGGAGTAAAAACCCCTCGCCCCATCCCCAAATTACCTATCTTGAGAGAAAATTTAGTTATTTCTTCGCTATAATCAGCTGGGTTAAACCGAGGTTGCCAAACAGTTGTTTTTTTACCCTTACCCCATTCTTAAAAAGAGCTTTTACCAGATCCATTCTCATTAGTTCTCCACTGTATGGTTCAATCATATTAATAAATTTTTCCAGAACAGAAGTTATGACGCTCTTTTTTGCTTTGTGGTAATCGGCCAAAAATAACGTTCCATCCTTTTTTAATACTCTGCATGCCTCATGAATTATATTTGTTTTTGCTTCCTTTGACACTTCATGAAGTAAAAAATAAAGAATAACTGTATCAAAACTTTCTTTTGGAAAACCTGTGTCTTCTGCATTTATTTGTTTTGATATAACATTATCCCAGCCAGCAACTTTATTTTTTGTAATTTCAAGTGCATTAGGCGAAACATCAACTACCGTAAGCTCACCATACCCAAAAAGGGCCTGCGCTATGGGGAGAGAAAATAATCCTTGAACGCATCCTAATTGCAAGACTTTTTTCGGTTTAATCTTTTTTATTTCCTGCAGTATAATCTGACGAAAGTTTGGCCCGGTTCGATTCAATCTTGACATTACAGCGTTAAAAATTTCCAGAAGATATAAAAAGAATTTTGCGGTATAGATTTTTCGTACATAGGAAGGGGTATTCATAACTACATATTAACTCTAAACCTACCTCTTGACAAATGAATTTAGCTTGGCGCCCTCTCTTTCCTCCTCTTTTTTGGCCGGGGTTATTTTGCCATCTTGCATTTTGGGAATATCTATGATAATAGATATTCAAATCGCAACTGAATACTACCCCTTTTCGGGTGGGTGCAAGAAATTGCTAGGTTGTTCCACCCTCTGGTCGCAAGACTACGGTGGTTTTTTTATGGCTATTGGAGTAATTCATTAATAAACTTTTCACCATAAGTATCCTGTCCTGTCTCATCAACATAGCAATATAATTTTTGTTTAACAGGCTTCATTAACTAAATAATAGCACAGCACCCGCAGGTTCAAAGAGCGGTTCCCAATCCACCCTCTGCAAACCCTAATTTTTGCAACTAATTTCCAGAATAAAATTCCCGGAGTTTGAGAGAAAAAAAATACATGAATTTAGGGGATATTTTCGTATTTGATGTATAATTACGGCGGTATGACAACTTCTGAGAGTGATCCAACCAAGGGAATTGTTGATATTGATACTTTCGGCTTGTTCATTATCGGCTACAGAGCTGGTATAATCGACAGCTCTCTAAGCCCAGGGCATTCCCCTGTTAAAACATCCTTTGTAGGTTCTCCTGATTCTTGGCACAGCGAATTATTTTTTTTGACTATACCGGACTATCCCTGGAAAGATGTACCAGAAAGCTTGCGAGATACCATCGCCATGGCGTATCACCCTGAATCTCTTGTAGAAATAGATCGTTTATCCATTAAGATCGCCAATGAAGGTTTAGCCTTCGAGATCAAAACACCTGTTATCGTCCCTTTTAGGGATGGACAGGTTCAATTCCCTCCAACAATGGTTTCATTATCACTATGTAGAACGGTAATAGCAGCACACCCAAAAGGTTCTTGGATGATTTCTAAAACATTACTCACTCAACCATATCTCGAAATGCAGAAAGCTTACAGTGAAATAGAGATGTTGGAAAAACTCGGGATTGATCATTTAGAAGACACTCGTCGTTTTGTTCAATTGCAGGAAAATTGGGGCAGAACAGTAAGAACAGAGACGGAGATGGTTCCGGCAACTCTAAATCAACTTCATGATATCGCAAGGATTTTGGTTAGAGCTCGGAGTAATGTAAGTGTTTACAGAATGATTATGTAGAATTACCCACCTGGAGGCCTTCGGCTCTGAGGTCTTCGACCGTGAAGCTCAGACCGAATCGGCTCAGGTCTTCGACTCCGAGGCTCAGACTCGAGGAGCTCGAAGAGGTGGGATACGTTGACACCCTTCGACTCCTTCGATAGAACTCAGGACAAGTTCGCTCAGGGCAAGCCTACTCTTTTTAGGGATTAAGTAAGACAATGGCCAAGTTTAGAATGGAGGCAAAGGTGACCCACAGGATATATGGAATCAATAAATTCCCTGCAGGTTTGGATATTTTGGAAAAAGCCTTAATTGTCAAAAAAATTGCTACCCATAAAGCCACAATATCCACCAAAGCCAGAGATGGATTTTTCAAACCAAAAAATAAAATAGACCATAAAGCATTTAAAATCAGTTGTATCCAAAAAACAGCAGGAACTCCCCTCTTTTGCCAAACCAAATACAGCGATATTCCCATTAAAATATAAAGAATTGTCCAGACAGGCCCAAAAATCCAGTTTGGAGGGGAAAAGAAAGGCTTGTTTAAAGTTTGATACCAAGTAGGAATTGCAGAAAAAGTAAAAATTGATCCCAAAACCCCCGCCCCTAAACAAACTCCAACAGACAAAATCAGTTTTGGAATATTAATAGCCACTGATTCCAGTATACCAGAATCTACCCCTTTCCAAAAACTCTAAATTTCAAGACTTTTTGTAGTTTTGTGGTAGTCCGAAACCAAACTTTTGTGAAAGTACACCTGGAGGATGGGATAGCTTGGCACCCTTCGACTCCTTCGACTTCACTCAGGACAAGTTTTAATGATAAGTAATGGTGAGCGTAGTCGAACCACTTTTTTGTGAGTGATTTCCATTATCTCAAGCCACAAAGTAGCCGCGGGAGAAAAACATCAGCAGGATAAAAAGGACAACAACCGAGGCTGCCGCATAGATAACTTTCACTATTCTGTTGTCAACCAGAGCCAGTGTCATAAACATCGGGAAAAGAACTAACACGTATCGGGGAAGCCCGCTGAATGTTCCGGAGAGCGTGGGAATTAAGAAAGCAATGATGGCATAAATAAGGTAGGAACCGCGGATTTTCTTTTTCCAGGCGATAAAAAAAAGAATGGTAATAATAACAAAGGCCAATACTTCAAATAGCGCCACCCAAAAGGCAAATTTCGTCGCGGGAATTTCCCATAAAATCCTGCTGTAGCGAATAATAGTTTGCATGGGTAAAACAATTGAGGTGACAGAACGCTCATTATTCAGCTGACCTTGTGCCAGAAAAAAATGAAAGGCATTCCCCAATTTAGCCAGATTAAAAAACATGTAGCTAATAAGACCCAAGGGAATAAGGGCCAGAGAAAAAATTTTTATTGACCAAAAACGTTTTTCTTTGTTTACCAGCCAAAATTCAAAGAGCAGAGCCGGCAGTATGGCTATACCAACAAGGCGCGTTGCACAAACAAGCATGCCAAAAATACCTGTTAACAGCCACTGCCTTTTTCTGGCAAAGTAAAATGCTAACAGAGCAAGCAGTAAAAAAAGACTCTCCGAATAAATACTGGCGAAAAAGAACGAGGTTGGAAAAAGAAGCAGAAGCAAAATTGACGTTCTTGCTATAGAATGAGAATAATCAAGCCGGACAAGTTTATAGAAAATAATTAGAGCCAGCAGGAAAAATAAATTGGCCAGCAATAATCCGCTGAAAAACTGGACTATCCCAAAGGTCTCACCGACCCCAAAGATTTGTGACAGGCTGCGGATAATCATCGGGAAAAGAGGGAAAAAGCGGTTGTTTGAGCCATCCTGGGCGTAGCCGTCGCCTGCTATTGATAAATAATGCACGCCGTCGAAATTGGCCCAGGGGGAAATTAATAAATTATCAACAGGTGCATACGGCTTGGTAAAATTCCAGATATTGGTGTAGGGAGCATTGATATTGGCTGATAGAAATAAATAACCGGCAACTAAGGGAACAAAAAGAATTATCCGCCAGGAAATAAATAATAGAACCACTCTCTTCATTGCTATTTAATTGTGAGAAGCCCGAGTTTTTTGGGATTTAAGTGATCGTGAAAATCAAATACTCCTTTTTCCCCGGGGGTAAAGGTATAGGCGGCTTGGGCTTCCACCACTTTTTCTTCAAATCCGGCCAGCGTCCTATGGCTTTTGTGTTCACCCACTGCCAACTCCATATAGGTATAAGAGTTATTTTTAACTGTGACCGAGTCGCCAAGTTTAATGGTGAGAAACTGGGGAGTAAATTTCTGCCCGTCATAATAGACCACATGCTGTTTTGGCCGCAACATTAAAACCAGAATAACTGCCGCCATACCGGCTAAAAAACAGAGGGTAAAAATAGCAAATTTTCTCATGGCGTAGGAGTTGGTGTCGGCGAAGTTGAGGTATCTGTAGAGGTAGAGGTAGATCCTCCACCATCAGCCATGCACCAGCCGCCATTATCAGACATCCAGTGGTAGCCGGAAGGGCAAGAT
>JACOYD010000002.1 GCA_016182055.1 Candidatus Microgenomates bacterium
AATTGTAGGTGGGAAATCCGTCGGACTTAAGAATTATAAAATCCTCTTGAGTGTTATTCTTAAAACTTATTAACTTACCCCCAACAGCATCTGTCCAACTTGTTTCACCTTCTTTTTTTATCCGAAAACGAATGGCGCCGCTATCTTCATAAGCTAAATCTTTATTTTTAAGCTCCAGAGCGTGTTTTTTATAAATATCAACTCTCTCTGACTGAACATATTCTTCATCCCAATTAAGACCAAGCCACTTAAAGATTTCCAAAATCGCCTCTTTGGCCCCTTTGACAATTCTGGCTTGATCAGTATCCTCAATGCGCAGAATAAACTTACCCTTATTATGCTTGGCAAAAAGATAGTTAAAAAGAGCAGTTCTGGTAGTACCGATGTGAGGAATACCGGTGGGACTGGGAGCAATGCGAACGCGAACCATATACTATTGCATTGTACTACTCATCTCCTTTATACTCAAGCTATACATGGCAACGCTGTCTCAAACGACAAAAACTACCAAATCAATTCTTAAATGGGCCGTAATTCTATTTGCCGCCTTTCTGGTGTTTCGCCTCATCCTTTTTCCTCTGGGCCGGTTTTTATTTTTAAGCATTTTTCCTTCTCAACCTCCTGCCCCAACTGTTGCCTTTGGCAAACTGCCGAAAATTCCCTTTCCCCCCGGGCAAAAACTGGAAACGGCCACTTTTGAAATAAAAACTACCACCGGCGCCTTGCCGAGCGTTCCCACTACTATTAATGTTTACGCCGTGGCCAAACCGCGGGCCATCTTCTCCTCCCTTGATCTGGCCAAACAAAAAGTTAAAAGTATTGGCTTTGCATCAGAAGAAATTCCTCTTTCCAAAACCTTGTATCAGTGGCGTGACCCCCAAGAAGAAGGCAAACAAATTACCTTAAATACGGTCACGCAAGAGTTTACTCTTATCACCAAACTGGCCTCAAGTTCTGCCGAAATTGCCAACATTCCGCCGCAGAAAGAGGAGGCAATTGCCATTGCCAAAGATTTTCTTGCCAGAATGGAACTTTTACCAAAAGATTTAGACGAGGAAAAAACCAAAATTACCCTTTTGAGAATTAGAAACAATGCTTTGGTAGCGGCAAGCAGTCTTTCACAAAGCGATTTTGTCCAGGTTGATTTCTATCGCAAAACACAGGCAGAAATACCAATCGTCTATCCCAAGGCCGACCAATCGCTTATTTCTTTTCTGATAAAAGCAGATCGGGCTTCTGACAAACAGGTGGTAAAAGCGCAATATTCGTATAAAGAAATAAATCAGGAGAGCTTTTCCACCTATCCAGTAAAAACTGCCCAGGAAGCATTTGATGATTTGAAAACTGGTAAGGCATACATAGTAAAAAAACAAAGAGCATTGCCTGTTATTGCCATACAAAAAGTGTATCTTAGCTACTGGGAAAACAACGATGAACTAAACTTTTTTCTGCCGGTTTTTGTGTTTGAGGGAGAGGGTGATTTTTTAGCTTTTGTGTCTGCCCTCAAAGAGTCGTGGCAGGAATAAATGTATAGTTGGCAAAGGCCCATTCCAAAAGATTTTTGCTGTCCAAAAACCGATCCTCGCTTTTTAAAACTACCGTAATAATGGTGTGTTTGTCGCGGATAGCCGCGGCCACCAATACTTGACCCGCCTCCTCTGTATAGCCCGTCTTTATACCCTCGGCACCGGCTACCTCCGAAAGAAGTTTATTGAGGTTTTCCAGATTATAAACATATTCTCCCGAAATATCGGACACAGTTTTTTGCCTGGTGGCCACAATCTTGGCAAACGTCTGATTTTTCAAAGCCATGGAAGCCAGTCTGGCCAAATCAATGGCTGTAGTATAGTGATTTTCAAAGGCAATGCCTGTCACATCCACAAAGTGCGTATTGGTAAGATTAAGCTCTTTGGCCTTTCTGTTCATAGCCAAAACAAAAGCATCGTAGCCGCCGGGGGCGTTTTTGGCAATTGTTTCTGCCGCATCGTTGGCGGAATTTAAGAGCAATCCATAAAGAAGACTTTCAAATGATAATTTTTCTTGACTCTTAAGCCCAATTTTAACTCCTTCGGTGGTAATTTCGGGAACAACAAGAATGTCCTCAAGCGCAAAATTATCCATCCCAATTAGGGCAGTCATAATTTTAGTAGTGGAAGCGGGAGGAAAACGCACCTGCTGATTTTTTTGATAAAGGACGACTTGAGAATCTGCGTCAATCACAATGGCGGAGGCGGCAGAAACAGAGGAAGCGGGAGTATCGGTGGTTTTTTTTGGGTAAAAAGACGGATCCGGCAGATTAATTGGCGAACTGTTAATTATCGGCTCTTCCAAAGCTTTAGTCTTAATCCCAAATACGACACCAGAAGATGTAATCACAAAAGAACCTTTTTGCCAGATAAAAAACGAGGTAGCAAGTGCGGCAATTAAAATAAACAAAAGCTTTCGATCAAGTTTTGCTAAATCCTTAAAAAACGCCTTAATGTCGGCCGGTTTCTTTTGAGTTCTTTTTTTCATGACTACTTAAACGCACATCAACCCGCTCCATGTCGCGGGGAAAAAGACTCGCCTCCCGAATATTGGCCAGATTTAACAGCTTCATGGTAAGCCGCTCTAACCCGAAAGAAAATCCTCCTTCAGGCGGCATGCCATAGCGAAAGGCTTGCAGATAAAGTTCGAAATTGTCCGGATTCATTCCCCTCTCTTTGATATTTTTTACCAGCTTTTCGTAATCATTAATTCTTTGCGAACCGCTTAAAATTTCCACTCCCCTGAAAAGAAGATCGTAACTTAGACTAGACTGTGGATTTTTCGGATCCGGCATGGTATAAAACGGCTTGGCAAGTGTGGGAAAATGGGTAATGGTCACAAAATCGCTTCCGTGTTTTCCTTTGGCCCAGCTACAAATATCCACCTCGTCTTGCGGTGATAAATCCTTATCCTCTTGGACGTTGATAATCCGTTGGGCTTCTTTCAAAGTCAGTCTGGGAATTTTACCAATAGCCACCTTATCATCTGCCTTGATGTCTTTTACCATTTTAATTGCCATTTCTTCAAGAATATCAAGTAATTCCGTAAATTCCACAAAGCCCAGTTCACAATCCATCTGCGTAGTTTCTGTAAGATGCCGGGTAGTAACAGAAGGCTCGGCCCGGTAAGCCTTGGCAATGGTCCAAACCCTTTCAAAAATTGGCACCATCATTTGTTTATAAAGTTGGGGAGATTGTGATAAATAGGCTGTTTTATCATAATAGTCAATGGCAAAAAGCTCCGCTCCTCCCTCTGTTGCTCCGGATACAATAGTTGGCACCACAATTTCTGTGCAACCCAACTCTTTTGCCAACTTCCTAAAGTTTTCCATAATTTGAGCCTGAACTGCAAAAATTCCTTTAATCTTTAAGTGGCGCAGAGTCAGGGAGCGCCAATCAAGCAGAGTCGGCAGTTCAAGACTTAAGGCTTCTGTTCCCATATCAAAGGGTAAGGTTTCTGCTTTTGATAAGACATTGATTGTTTTTGCGGCAACTTCAACTTCTCCGGTCGGTAAATTTTTATTAACCATTTTCGCCGGTCTTTTATTGACTACACCTGCTACCTCAATCACGTCTTCCAGCCGCAACTGCTGACTTTCTTTAACAACTATTTGAATAATACCGCTCCTGTCACGCAGATCAATGAAGATAAGTTTGCCATGATCACGCCT
>JACOYD010000018.1 GCA_016182055.1 Candidatus Microgenomates bacterium
TTTATCAGCAATTTTATCTTTCGCCCTTATTACAGCTTATATCTCGATACTGGTCAGCAATTTCTTCGGCTTCTCGGTGGTCATCATCAACCTCTTTCTTTTCCTTATTCCGGCCATGGTGTTTGTCTTAAACGGCCAACTCAATCCCCAACAGGCGCTAACTTTCCCCAATAATCCAATTAAAAACTGGGGACTGGAAATTGTAAACTTAAAATTAGCAATTTTAGTTATCTTTATTCTATTTTCTGTTTTCTATCTTCTGTTTTCTGTTTTCAGAGTTTGGTCGGCCGATACCGACTACGCGCTGGGGAAGCAATATAATAGGGCCGGCGAGTATGAGCAGGCTTATGATTATCTTGTCAATGCCAGTCAAAAGCGCCCCGGCGAACCTCTTTTTGCCGACGAGCTTGCTATTAACACCACAGCTCTGGCTCTAACCGCCATCCAAAAAAATCAAAGCACTGCCGCCGCCAACTTTGCCAACGAGGCGGTCCGACAAAGCTCATATGCTATCAAAACCAGTCCCAACAATCCGACTTTTTGGAGGAGTAGAATTCGCGTTTTTACGGCTCTGGCGCAAATGGATGAAAAATATTATGAAGACGCGCTTTTGGCAGCCCAAAAATCTACGGAGCTTTCCCCCACCGACCCGGAAATCTTTTATAATTATGCCTTGATACTGACTCAACTGGGCCAGGTTGACGAGGCAATTGCACAGATGAAAAAGGCTCACAATCTCAAACCCGACTATCGCGAGCCCATTTATGCCCTTGGTATTATCTACCATGAGGTAGCCAGCGACGAAAACGCCATTGCCCAAATGGAGTATATTATTAAAAATATTGCCAGTGACGACGCCCAAGCCGCCGAAAAACTGCTGGAGTGGAGGGGATATTGAAAATATAAAAAATAAAAGATAAAATATAAAAAAGACATGAGTAGAAAACAGCAGCTTTCTCTTCTTTTTCTGCGGCTGGCTCTGGGATGGATATTTTTATATTCCGGAGTGACCAAAATTTTAGATCCTGGCTGGAGCGCCGCCGGGTATCTTAAAAGCTCTCAAACACTGCCTTTTCTTTACAACTGGTTTGCCAGCACGGCTAACATCGGCTGGATTAATTTCTCAAATGAGTGGGGGCAAGCCTTAATTGGGGCGGCTTTGATTTTGGGAGTTTTTGTGCGCCCCGCCGCAGTTGGCGGCATAGTCATGATGGTTCTTTATTACCTCCCCATTCTGCATTTTCCTTACGTTGGTAAAGGAACGTCTTCTTTTCTGGTTGACCAGCACGTGATTTTTATTCTGGTTTTCGTATTATTAATAGTTTCCGACGCTGGCAAATACTGGAGTTTAGAGTCAATCTTTAAAAAAATCTTAAGAACTTCGTCTCATTAAATGGTATAATTTCCTCATGCAGATTGTGAAGGTACCAAATCCAATTTTGACGACGCCCTCAAAGCCGATAGATAAAATTGATAAGAAAACTATGGAGTTTATTGAGGAGGCCAAGCAGGTGCTTTTGGCGACTGTGAACCCTAAAGGCGTAGGACTGGCCGCACCGCAGGTGGGACGGGGAATACGTATTTTTCTCACCAAGCCTACCGAAAAAAGCGCGATTTCTGTTTTTATCAACCCGCAGATTATCTGGCAGTCGGAGGAAAAAACCGAGGGTGTGCCGCAAAGAGACAGAAAATTTGAAGGCTGTCTTTCCATTCCCAACGTCTGGGGCATGGTCCATCGGGCAAAAGAAATTAAGGTAAAATACCAATCCTTCGACTTCGCTCAGGACAAGCACCTACAACCTAAAACCTACAACCTAAAACCTACCACCCGCGTCTTTACAGGTTTTATGGCCACTATTATTCAGCATGAAACAGACCACATTAACGGAATCCTGTTCACTCAACGGGTTTTGGAACAAAAAGAAAAACTTTACAAAATCACTGGCCGCGATGAAAAAGGCGAAGAAGTTTTTGAACCACTTGAAGTATGAAAGTAGTTTTTTTGGGAACTCCATTATTTATTCAACCGATTAAGGATGAACTGACAAAACATTTTCAGTTAGTTGACTCATTAAGCGGGGCCGACCCCGATTTAATCGGGGCTGATCTGGGAGTTGTTGCTTCATATGGCAGAATTTTGACAAAACAGGAACTTAATACCCCAAAATATGGATTTATCAATGTTCACCCGTCTCTTTTGCCTAAATACAGAGGTCCCTCGCCCATTCAAACTGCCATCTTAAATAACGACAAAATTTCCGGCATCACCATTATTAAAATGGACGAAGAAGTAGATCATGGACCAATTTTGTATCAGGAAAAGATGGAGCTTTCCGGTAGTGATAATTTTGATATTTTAAGCAAGAAAATGTTCTTGCGAGCCAGCGAGATTTTACCTAAAATTATTGAGGATTTTGCGGCAGGGAAAATTAAACCAACACCTCAGGATCACGCCAAAGCCACTTCCACCCGGCGTTTGACTAAACAGGATGGATTTATTGACATTAACAACCCGCCACCCCCCGACCAACTTGACCGCATGATCCGCGCCTATTACCCCTGGCCGGGAGTTTGGACTAAATTCGAAATTCGAAATTCGAAATTCGAAATTCTGAAGTTTTTGCCCGGGCAGAAAATTCAGGTGGAGGGTGGCAAGCCGATGAGTGTTAAGGATTTTATTAATGGTTATCCCAGCGCTAAAGGCATAATACTATCAATATTTAATAAACCTATACTACCACTAATATACTAGTATATTAGTATTGATTTATTGCAAACTGCAGGACACGAAAAATCGCTTGCCGAACTAAGTACTCCAAAAATTTCGTACCCGAGCTGTTATTAGGCGGGTACCTGTGGGGCTTGAATGTGAGAAATTACCTCTTTTTGCAAAAGCACCTTCATCTCTTCTTTGGCTCTTCTTAAACAGCTTGTACAAAGTTTAACCTTTTTCCGCGGCCCGGTCAATGTTTCTCGCAGATGAAAAACGTGCAAATTCGGCCGCCAGATTTTGCGGGTCCGCCTTTTACTGTGAGACACGTTATGCCCGTACTGTATAGCCTTTCCGCAATTATTGCAACGCATTCCAGACATAGACAAACTCCTTAATAATCTCTATACTATATCATAACGCTATATAATTTTCAATTTACAATTTACAATTTTCAATCAAATCTCAATGTTTCAATGTTTGAAAATTAATTTATTGAAAATTCATTGAAAACTGAGAATTAAAAATTTTCAATTTCTTTTTATGGAGCTAATTATCGGCCTTATTATCTTAATCTACTCCGCCATCCTGCATGAGGTGGCTCACGGCTTTGTGGCCGAGCGGCTGGGCGATCCCACAGCCAGACTCATGGGAAGATTAACGCTTAACCCCAAACCCCATATCGACCCGATGATGAGTATTGCTCTTCCCCTTATTCTCATTTTATCCGGCTCGCCCATTATTTTTGGCGCGGCCAAGCCCGTACCCGTTGATCCGTTTAATCTTAAGGAGGGCAGGAAAGATATGTCCATTGTTGCTCTGGCCGGGCCTTTA
>JACOYD010000019.1 GCA_016182055.1 Candidatus Microgenomates bacterium
GCAAAAGAGTCGCATAAGGGGCAGAATGGCAAACTGACCATTATCGGCGGGTCGCATCTTTTTCATGGAGCCTCTTTGTGGGCTCTGAAAATTGCTTCGCGTATCGTTGACATGGTTTTCTATTCTTCAACTGCGGAAAATAATGAATTAACCCAAAAACTAAAAGGCGAGCTTTACGATTTTATCGCAGTGCCACGAGGGAAAGTGGAAGACTATATTAGTCAATCAGATACAGTCTTAATTGGTCCCGGTTTAGCTCGAGAAGATGGGAGAGAAGAGGAAGAAGAGTCAACAAAAAGCTTAACGGAAAGACTTCTTAAAAAATTTCCCACCAAAAAATGGGTGATTGATGCGGGCAGTTTGCAGATGATGGAAGCGGAGTGGCTGAAAAAGTTAAACGGCAATGTGATTATTACACCGCACGTAAAAGAGTTCGAAGAACTCTTCAACGTAACAAGTAACAAGTTGGCAAGTGACATGTTACCTAATAACCTGTTACCTATTGCCAAAGAGTACAACTGTGTGATTTTACTTAAGGGGCAGGCGGATATTGTTTGTAGTTCCAAAGAATGCGTTACTGTTACCGGAGGAAATGAGGGAATGACCAAAGGGGGAACTGGGGATGTGCTGGCGGGACTAGTGGCCGCTCTTTCTTGCAAAAATGATTTATTTCTGGCGGCAGCTGCTGGGTCATTTATTAATAAGAAAGCAGGGGAAAAACTTTACCAGCGGGTCGGCCCTTACTTCAACGCTTCAGATTTAGCCGACGAGATTCCGAAGGTAATGAAATCACTTATTTTCCAGTCTCTCCAAAATCCTTGAAAGCTGGATTGTGAGGAAGACGGCGAGGATTGTTATTGACGGCGAGGATTGTTATTGCTATTGCGTAGATTAACAAAGAAATAATTCCGCTTTGGCCCGGCAGCCAAATTTTGATGTAGCTGTTGACAAATTCCTGAATCACATTATTCCAGGCCAGCGCCGCCACCAGACCAAAGCCGCTGGTAGCTAAAGTCAGCATTTGACGAACGATTTCGAGGTGGAGTTTCTTATTACTTTTGTTTGGCATGGCAATATTATAGCAGATATCCAACGTTCTTGACTTTCTTCGGGAATTATGCGTTAATTAAACTAATGTATTCTCCGAGATTCACCATCACCAACGAAATTTTGACTAATATCGGTACTATCGAGGCGGCTCGCGAGGTAATTGATCATGCTCCGCTTCTGCCATACTACGAGAAGCAGTTTCAAGAAGAGGCTTTAGTGCGAACCGTTCATCACGGAACGCATATTGAGGGTAACGAGTTGGATTTAGCTCAAGCGGAGAAAGTTTTGCTGGGACAAAATGTGGTGGCGAGAGTAAGAGATATTCAGGAAGTGATTAATTACAGAAGAGTGATGGAATACCTTAATAAATCTCAAATCTCCCATTCGACGAGCTCAGGGCAAGCAAATCTCAAATCTCAAATAGACGAAGATATGATTAAAGAAATTCATAGAATGACGGTAGAGCGGATTTTGGATGCCTCACAGTGCGGGGTGTACCGGTCCACACAGGTGGTGGTCCGCAACAGCCAGACGGGCAATGTGAGTTTTCGGCCGCCAACGGCAGTGGAAGTTGTCTATCAGATGGCAGATTTTGTACATTGGCTGGCTGGCGAGGGAGCCGCAGAGGTACATCCGGTTTTAAAAGCAGGCATTGTGCACTATGAAATTGTCCGCATCCATCCCTTTTTGGACGGAAACGGCCGGGTGGCCCGTTCGCTTTCCACACTGGTTCTTTTCAAAGAGGGCTATGATATCCGTCGCTTTTTTTCAATTGAGGAATATTTTGACAATAACGCCTCCGATTACTACAAAGCTCTTCAGAGCGTGGAGGAAGAGGATGGGGATCTTACCAAATGGCTGTCTTATTTTACCCACGGCTTGGCTATTGAGTTAACCAAAGTAAAAGAAAAAGTGCAGAGATTGTCGGTTGATATAAAACTTAAAGATAAACTTGGTCAGCAGGTTATTTTGACAGAGCGGCAAATTAAGATTATTGAATATATGCAAAAGACGGGATACTTGCAGAATAAGGCTTTTGAAACGCTCTTTCCCATGGTGAGTGAAGACACCATTTTGCGGGAGTTGCAAGAACTGGTTAAACGTGGCATCATAAGAAAGCAGGGTGTCACAAAAGCGGCAAAATACGTTTTGAATACATATGCAGGCTAGTGATCCGGCCATCTTTTATTTAGGTTTGATTCTTCCCGGGCTTTTTGCTCTGATTCTCATTGCCGAGGGAGCGCATAAGCTGACTCGGTATGAACCCGGTTGGGTTAATATTATTCTTGGCAGCGCTTTTTTACTTATTATAGTTATTGCCTACATCTTCTTTTTGCGATAGAGAAAATGTGGTAAAATCGCCAGGCTATGACCTTTGCACAATTTTCTTCTTATCTTGAGAAACTGGAAAAAACTTCCTCAAGACTTATCCTGATTGATATTTTAGCCGACCTTTTTAGACACGCTTCAAAAGACGAAATTGAAAAAATTATCTATTTAAGTCAGGGCCGCATCGCCCCGTTTTTTGAAGCCACAGAAATTGGCATGGCGGAAAAGACGGTGGCCGAGTCAATTGCCAAAGCCTTTAATTCTACAAAAGAGGCGGTATTAAAACTATATGGGAAATTGGGAGATATGGGGATCGTCGCTTCGCTCCTAAACTCAAAAGTTAAAAATCCCGCCTTCGCCGAGGCTTCGGCGGGCGGGCAAAACTCAAAACTGGCGGTGGATGATGTTTTTGAAACACTGACTAAAATTGCTAAGACGCAGGGGGAGGGGACGGTGGAAAAAAGGCAGCAGTTATTGTCAGATTTGTTGAAAAAACTGGATAGCGTTTCTGTCAAGCATTTAGTGCGCATTCCCTTGGGCAATATGAGGTTGGGCATTGGCGATCCGACCATTTTGGATGGACTGGCCAAGGCAAAATTAGGTGACAAGAGTAAGCGAAAATTACTGGAGGGCGCCTACAACAAAACTTCCGATATGGGTCTGATTGCTAAAACCTTGTTTAGCGGCGGCATTGCTGCCGTTAATAAATTAAAAGTGCAGGTGGGAAAGCCGATTCGCTCGGAATTGTGCGAGCGTCTGCCGACTGCCGAGAAGGTGATTGAGAAAATGTCTTCTGTTGATGTGCAATATAAATATGATGGTTTTCGAGTGCAAATTCACAAAGACGGGGAGCGAGTTTCCATGTTTTCCCGAAATCTGGAAAACATGACTCATATGTTCCCCGAACTTATCAAAGCAACGCTACAGCAAGTAAAAGCAAAAACTGCTATTTTAGACACAGAGGCCTTGGCTTATCAGGTAGAGTCGGAGGAATTTTTGCCCTTTCAGGAAACTACCAAGCGCCGCCGAAAGTACGGTATTGCCGAAATGGCCCAAAAACTGCCGCTTAAGGCTTTTGCCTTTGACATTTTATATAAAGACGGCCGCTCGTTAATTGATTTGCCATTAAGAGAGAGAATAGCCATTTTACAGAAAACTATCAGCGAAGATGGTGTGTTGATGGTTAGTCAAACAGAGCAAGTGAGAGATGTTAAACGCTTGACAATTCTTTTGGAGGATGCTATTTCTAAAGGTTTGGAGGGATTGGTAGTCAAGCGTTTGCAAAGTCCGTACGAGGCAGGGGGGAGAAACTTTAACTGGGTAAAATTAAAACGGCATAGCAGCGGCGAACTGCAAGATACTATTGACTGTGTGATTTTGGGTTACATTTTTGGCCGCGGGAAAAGAACTGCTTTTGGAGCAGGGGCTCTATTGGTTGGTGTTTACGATGAGTCGCAAGACGAATTCGTGACAGTTTCTAAAATCGGGACGGGGTTAACCGATGAAGAATGGCGGGAAATAAAAGTGAAAAGTGAAAAGTTAAAAGTGAAAACTAAGCCGGCCAGAGTTAACTCCAAAATAGTGCCCAGCGTGTGGGTGGAGCCTAAAATTGTCATTGAAGTTTTGGCAGATGAGATTACCAAAAGTCCTCTTCACACGGCCGGTTTGGCCCTGCGTTTCCCCAGATTGGTCAGTTTTCGCGGTTTGGACAAACGGGCCGAAGACGCAACGACGGTTAAAGAGTTGGTAGAAATGTACAAAGAACAATTTAAGAAATAATATGCAGTTTGTTGCTGATCTTCATTTACATTCCAAATATTCCCGGGCGGTTAGTCAGGATATGGTTTTGCCGACCATGGCGGCGTGGGGGAAGAAAAAGGGGATTGACATTTTAACCACCGGCGATTGGACGCACCCTTTGTGGTTTAGGGAAATAAGGGGGAAATAAGGGGATTGTTGGAGGAAGCGGGAGAAGGGGTATACCAACTCAAAACTCCCCACTTCGCCCATTCGGCTTCGCTCGGGGCTTCGCGGGGCAAGCAAAATGAACCATTATTTCTTTTGACTGTTGAGGTGGCCAGTATTTATAGTCAGGGAGGGAAATTGAGGAGAATTCATAACTTAATTTTTGCTCCCAATTTTGATACGGCGGAGAAAATAAATAAAGAATTGCATAGAAGAAGCGTTAATTTGCTCTCCGACGGCCGGCCGATGATGGGGCTTTCCTCGATTAATCTCATTGAATTGGTTTTGGGTATTGATAAAAATGCCCTGCTGATACCGTGCCACGCCTGGACTCCCTGGTTTTCTTTGTATGGCTCAAATTCTGGCTTTGACAGTATTGAAGAGTGTTTTGGCGACTGGGCTAAATATATTTACGGCGTGGAAACGGGACTGTCAAGCGATCCGGAAATGAATTGGAGGATTAAAGATCTGGAAGATCGGACTCTTCTCTCTCGACCGTATTTGAGGTTAGTAATGAGAGCTTAGAGCTTAGTTACGATTTGATTAGGGAGGCGATTATGCAACACAGCTCTCAGCTCTCAGCTCCAAGAACTAAAGTCGCTTACACAATCGAGTTTTATCCGGAAGAGGGTAAGTACCATTATACTGGACACAGAAATTGTAAAGTGGTGCAGATGCCGGAGGAAACAAAAACTAATGGTACGACTTGCCCGGTTTGCCAGCGTAAGTTAACCGTGGGGGTAATGCACCGCGTGCAGCAACTGGCTGCACGCGGAATTTCCAATTTCCAATTTCCAATTTCCAATGACGAGTTTGGAGTGAGGTGGATAAAGGATGAAGATGGAAAGCGGCCGCCGTTTGTCAAACTGGTTCCTCTACTTGAAATTATCGCCGAAGCTCTTAGTTCAACCACGGCCAGCGGCAAAGTGCGGGAAGTATTTGAAAATTTAGTCGAAAAATTCGGCTCGGAAATGGCAGTTCTTTTGCAAACCGACACTGCGGAAATTGCCAAGCTGGCCGGGCCCAGAGTGGCAGAGGGCGTTGGAAAAGTCAGAAGCGGGGACATTGTGATTGCCCCGGGGTTTGACGGAGAATATGGAAAGGTAAAGATATGGAATACAGAAATTCAAAACTCAAAACTTAAAAGTCAAAACTCAACGGAAGAGAAGGTTAGCGAACAGATGGGACTCTTTTAGCGTTTAGAAATTAGCGTTTAGCGTCTAGTTAACTAACCGCTAGACGCTAGTCGCTATACCCTAGTTATATGTTTGACAATCGAGAACAAGCAGGAGAACTGCTTTCTAAAAAATTAGAGAATTACAAAAAAAGAGGTGAGGTAGTGGTTTTGGGAATTCCGCGGGGTGGGGTGGTGGTGGCTTCTAAAGTAGCAGAGTTGTTAAAACTTTCCTTGGATATTGTGATTGTCAAAAAAATCGGCGCGCCCCATAATCCGGAGCTGGCGATAGGGGCGGTGGCAGGAGCAAAAATTATTTATTGGGATAACAGACTTTGCCGGCAACTGGGAGTTCAACCAAATGAAAAATTAAAAATTAAAAATGAAAAATTAAGAGAACTCGCAGAAAGAGAAAGATTATTACGGGGGAAAAAGAACTATAATAATCTCAAGAATAAAACAGTCATTCTCGTTGATGATGGGGTGGCGACTGGTGCAACGGCGATTGCCGCTGGTAAATTTATCAAAAAAATGGCAGCGCAAAAGATAATTTTGGCTGTGCCGGTGATTGCAAAAGATACATTACTGTATATTAAGAGATATTTCGATGAGGTGGTTTTTCTGGAGAGTCCGGAAGGATTCCACGCCGTAGGTCAGTTTTATCAAGAATTCAACCAGATTACTGATGACGAAGTGAGAAAGTTGTTATGAAGCTAATTATCGGTTTAGGAAATCCG
>JACOYD010000042.1 GCA_016182055.1 Candidatus Microgenomates bacterium
ACAAGTTCATCGCTTGAACCAATTGCTATCTTGAGAAACCGCTTAAATTCAGCTACTGACGATCGTTTTGCAAACCCCTCTGCAATATTGGCTGGAATAGATTTACCACATTTTTTGCACTGTAAAACAGTGTCATACTCCGACTTCGGAACCCTTAGAAGAAAACTGTAAAGCTTCTTGAGTAGTTCTAAAGAAGAATTATACACATCAAGATCAGTTACGTCTTTAATCATAGCAATATACTATCAGTTTAACTGATTTACTGACTTTGCCGACTTACCGATTTTTAACTCTTTCTCTGAAAATGTTCACGGCAGTAAACCGGACGGTCGCCCGTAGGTTTAAAAGGAACTGTATCCTTTTTGCCGCAGGTAGCACAAGTGATCTCAAAACTCTCCCTCTGCCCTTGCATTCTTTGCTTTTTTAAGGCACGATCTGAAGGACATCGAACAGGGGCGTTTTGAAAACCTTTCTGTGCGTAGAACTCTTGTTCTGCTGCTGTCCAGACAAAGGTATTACCGCAGTCTCGACAGGTTAGCGTTTGATCTTGAAAAGCCACTTAGAAATTCACCTCATTTCTCTTTCAAATTTTTCCTTGGATTTCCTAAGTGACCTTTAGAGGACTTAGAATACCTAGAACTATTTGTAGTATACCACACTTGTCAATAGGAAACAAGAACTAAAATCACCTTCCGTATTTAGCCAGAGGAATAACTTTAACTTCTTTGGTTTTTCCTTGATGTTTAATATTATCAGTAACTAAAACAGCATTTTCAAGTTCTGCCAGAGCCAGAAAAGCGGCATCATAAAAGGTGATTTTGAAACGCTCGGCAATTGAAAATGTTTTATGAGCTAATTCCTCCGACAGGGATATAAATGTAATGGGTAAATGAAACAACCAGTAAAGCGGGATGTTAGCTTGCTCTGATGTTAATTTTTTACCAAAAAATAGGACATTCCCCACTTCGTATTTGGACAATTCCGGAGCAATAATTTCTACTTTTCCATCTCGAGCTTCTTTGAGTATCCTGTCTGCCTGTTCTAAATTTTGCTCATTATCGGTATTTAACCACTTAACAATGACTGATGAGTCTACAACTGTTTTTTGAGGCATAAGTTAGTGTGACTTACGATCTTTCATAAGAATTTCAGATGCGCTCATTTTTCCCTTGCCATGAATAGCTCTTGATTTCTTGATCCCTTCCCAGATTTTATCCCAATCATATTGTCTCTGATGGGGTTTAATTACTATTTCATCAGATTCTACAACCGAAATGGAGACTGCCGAAGAAGGTGCAGCCCAAGAGACAAGATTCCTAATTGAATCGGGGATAGTCAATTGTCCGCGATCACGAATAATACCGACCGTTTTCATATATTCAGTATATAAACAAGTTTGTAATCTTTACTACGTTCAGATTATAAACAAGTTTGTAATCTTTACTACGTTCAGATTATAAACAAGTTTGTAATCTTTACTACGTTCAGATTATCAGAAAATCAGAAAATTGTCAAGACCCACCCTTATTTTAAGAGCGTCAGTGGTTGAAAAAAAATTAAATCAACCGTTTATTCCTAAATGCCCAGCCTGAAGTTGTCTTTAAGTATTTTTCGAATCGTAACGCTTTTATTTTTGATCTAAAAGCGGCGTAGAAGACAAGGCTTAATGGACGTAAATTTTTGGTTGATAAAACAATGCCGTTTTCGTGATCTTTTAGACGTTTTTTCAAATCAGTTGCGGAGCCATGATAGTACGTATTATCCTTAAGTTGGAGGATATAAACATAATACATGCTTAAAGCATAACAAAAAATGTCCCACTTCGCTCTGCGAGCTACGTTTGGGACACTCTTCGCAACCAATTTTAATAACTATTTTTTGAAATGTGGCTGAGCCACTTCGTAGCCAGGTGCCAGACGGTACCTGGCGAAGAGTGGACCCGAGGGGAATCGAACCCCTTTCTACTCCATGCCATGGAGTTATACTACCGGTGTACTACGGGCCCCTGAATCAGTAATTCTGTACCTCAGTGATTCAGCTGTTCGGCTAATCGGTAAATCAGATATGTCTGACATGCTGAAACTCTGAATTACTGATACACCGATCTGCCGACTTACTGATTTTGGTGGACCGTGGGAGAATCGGACTCCCGTTTCCGCAATGCGAATGCGGCGCATTACCACTGTGCTAACGGCCCCTATAAATTATATCAGAAAACCAGTAAAATCGGTAAATCAGAGTATCAGTAAGTCGGCAAATCAGATTATCTGACTATATCAGACTCGCTGAATCGCTGACACACTAACGAACTGACTTACTGATTTACCGAAAAACACCGAGTATTCTGATTTACTGATCATTTTAAGAAATTCAGAGGGTTTAAGAGTACGCCGCTTTTTCGCACTTCAAAATGCAGATGAGTGCCGGTAGATCTGCCTGTTGATCCCATTCTGCCAATCACTTCCCCCTGCGACACATTATCTCCTATATCAACGGTAATTTGCGATAAGTGAGCGTAGAGCGTTTGAATACCATCGCCATGATCCAAAATTACATGACAGCCATATCCTCCGCGCACACACTCCCCGGTTGTCACTTTTCCGGCCTTGGCCGCCGCCACAGGAGGAACAGAGCTGTTGGCAATATCTACCGCCATGTGATACCAAACCGGATATTGGGTAATAGATCCTGATGTCGGCCAGATAAATCCTTCCACTCCCTCTATGGTCTGAGACTGGGCAATAAATCGCGGCAGGGGCCGTGGCGCAGTGGGAGTTACTTGAGGAGGCGAGCCGTCCGGCACAATTAAGATTTGTCCGGCAGTTAAAGAAAACGTATCGGGGTCGGCAAAATCATTAAAGGGAAAGTTGACAATTCCCTGTGCATTGGCTTCATATTTTTTGGCTATTGAATAAACAGTATCGCCTTTAATAACCTTGTGGGAAACTCCCGAAACCGGCAAAATCTTGAGTGTCTGCCCCAAAGAAAGATTGGTTTTGACATTTAGATTATTTTCCCAAACAATGGTATCCACGGAAATATCAAATTTTTGGGCAATAGAAGAAAGGGTATCCCCTTCTTCCACCACGTAAGTAATAATTTTATCCCGCGGCTTGGGAGAAATTTGGGTGCTAAATACCGACTCACCCTCCGTTACCGAAGCTAAAACTGCCGAAGGAGACGGTGCTTCTAAAAGTTGCGCCCGCTGGGAGAGTATGGGATAGGTGGTGGCAAAAACAGGAGCGACAATAATGCCAAACACAAAAAAACTTCCCACCCCAAAATGTAAAAAAGGCCGGGTGAATCGGCCTCTTTTACTGATAAGTCCGGCCACTAAAATCTGCTTGATAAACTCAAAACGAAGTCCTAAAACCAGCAGCTTCCTTTTGCTGTAGAAAAAAAACAAATGGCCAAATTCCAAAAGATCAAAAACCAGTAGAGAAAACTGTCTGCGTAGTCGTAAGAGGAATTTTTTTGCTTTGTACATCTAATATTTGTAGTATTTGTGGCATTTGTAGTATTGGTAGTATTACTGCTATCCTTTAGATAAGCTGGCGAGGAATGTTTTATTGTCTTCTGTCTTGGCCAGACGCTCAATCAATGCTTCTGTCCGCTCATCATCGGAGAGCAAATCAAGCATCCGGCGCATGGTGCGGATAGCCTGGGCGTCTTTTTCTTTTAAGATAAGCTCTTCCTGACGGGTGCCGGAGCGGGCCACATCTATGGCCGGAAAAACCCGCTTTTCGTAGAGCCGTCTGTCTAAATGAAGCTCCATATTGCCGGTGCCCTTAAACTCCTCGTACACCAAATCATCCAGACGGGAACCGGTATCAACCAAAGCGGTGGCGATGATGGTCAAGCTGCCGCCCTCTTCGCAATTTCTGGCTGCTCCAAAAAACTTCTTGGGCGGCCACAGCGCCGCCGGATCAAAGCCTCCGGAGAGAGTGCGGCCGGAGGGCTCAACGCACAGATTATAAGCCCGGGCCAAACGGGTTATCGAATCAAGTAAAATTACCACATCTCTTCCCTGCTCCACCAGTCTTTTGGCTCTGTCCAATCCTATTTCTCCCACTCTGGTCTGATATTCCGGCGGCTCGTCAAAATTTGAGGCAATTACATCTCCTTTAACCGACCGGGCAATATCGGTCACCTCTTCCGGCCGCTCCCCGATTAAAACCGCCATTAAATGCACATCGGGAAAGTTGGCAGTAATGCCTCCGGCAATTTCTTTCAAGATAGTGGTTTTACCGGCCTTGGGAGGTGAAACAACTAGAGCTCTTTGACCAAAGCCAATGGGAGTAAGTAAATCAATCATGCGGGTAGAAAGGGGAGTTTTGCCTGTTTCAAAAATGATTTGTTTGTTGGGATAAATGGCTGTTAAGTCTTCAAAACGCGGCCGTCTGTCAAGATCGTCGGCCGGCTTTCCATTGACTTTTTCCACTTTCAAAAGCCCAAAGTAGCGCTCGTTGTCCTTGGGCGGCCGGGCAATGCCGGAAAC
>JACOYD010000043.1 GCA_016182055.1 Candidatus Microgenomates bacterium
ATCAACAATTTGTCTTATCATTACTTGAAGTATATCACAAACGAGCTTATTAATGAGGTTAATTCAACTAAGTTTGGAGAGCAGGTGGCGGGTTTTGAGGCGGCGCTCCAGAATTTGCTCAATATAGGCGGCGGTATTAATAGTAGTTAATTGGCGGCGAGGTAAAAAACCCAATTCCTGTAATAACTCCTGTTCAAAGTTGGCAATAACTCCATTATCAAGTTCTTGCAGGACATTAACCAACAGGTCAAAAACTTTTGCGTGTGGCTGGTGTTCGGCGCACAACCCGTCAACCAGTTCGCAGACATAATATGCTAAACCAACCAGCTCTAGGTTTTTGCGAATCGTGGGAAAAGTATTAATTACTTGCGCTTCGGTTAAAATGTCAAAAGTTCGGCCTTTGTGAATATAGAGAGTGGTCAAATTAAAAAGTTCGATGTTGGGACTGCGGCGACTGGTAATTCTCCTAACTCCCTTGGCCATTATTTTAACTTTGCCGTATTTTTTGGTAAAAACCGTTAGAATTCTATCCGCCTCACCAAAATTGGTGCGCTTGAGGATAATGCCTTCAGTCTTGTAAGACCTCATTGTAAGCTAATTTTCAATTCTTTATCTGTAGTTAAATTAAATTTTTCTTCCCTGTTGTTTACCCGCACCACATATTCATTGCCGTTTGTGCCCGGCTGTTTTTGAACTAAAAGCGCGTAGGGAGAACCTTTGGCCAGCTTAAACGGCAAGCTGTAGGTAAACTCAAGCGAGGCTTTTCCTTGAGGCCGCACAGTAATAAATGCTTCAAAATAAGTTTTGCCCAAATCCTCTTTGGTTTCCACTTTTACTTCCGAACCCTTGCTATCGGTTAATTGACTTCCTTTAGGTACATATACTCTCACCACATCGCGAAGAAGCCCGTTTAAGCACAATTCTCCTCTTTCCAGATTACAATCTGAAGGCGGCTCGGGATTAGTATAGTCAATTTTAACTGTTTTAGTCACCGTACCATCTGCGGCTACTTCTGCTGCCTGTTCTACTTTTTGCTGTACGTAAAGATTGGATTTGGCTCCGGCAAAGTTGCTATCGTTCACATGCAGATAATCCCCTTCGTAATCTTTAATTCTGCCTGCCGCATTAAGGCTTTCCAGCCCTTTTTGAGCATTTTCATCATGCAGATAGGTTAAAATATGTTTTTCGGAAATTTCGCCAAGCCCGGCCTGAAAAAGCGGTCCCCAATACTGTCTGGGGGAGGAAGCAAGAGCCTTTCGCATAATGGCGTAAAGCAAAACGCCAATGATATCTTTTCGGCCGGAGCGCACATAATTAACCGGCCTTGAAGCATAATCCTCCAGCTCGTAAATTACCTGGGGACAATTGCAGCGTTTATCATTTTCCGTGGTATAAGTAACTCCGCCGGCTTCCACGCCGCCTAAAATATCAAGCACTGTTACCAGTACATGAGTATCAACGGCAATGATGCCGTCTACCGCCACTTTGCCTCCTGCCTTATCATAAAGCTCCTCAAAAAGTTTCATTGATTCCACAAAGTCTGGAGAGATATTGGCATCCCGCAAGTTAAAGTAGGAAACCAAGGGCAGATATTTGAGAATTATTTCAGGGGCGCGGGTGCGAGTCCGAAGAGTAGCATCAAGCGCATAGATATCGTTTGAACCCTCCGGTATAACCACCCCATGCTCAATTCTAAAAACAGCATAGGCGGTAATAAATCCGCCGGAAGCCCGAAGCTCTTTATCGTTTTGGAAAAGAACCAGATATTTTTTTTCTTTCGGCTCACCCAAAAGACGCGGCAATACCTCCAAAAGCGGTCTGGCATCCGAAACTGCCGCCCGGCCCTGTCCTGCCACCTGTTTAAGCATGACGATATTATCTTTTATTTCCAGGTTGCCCACCTTTTTGGGATAGCGGTTGGGATTAATAAAAGATAGCTCTTCCTCCATTTTTTTCATCTTGTCTTCCAAAGCGGGAATTTGGGGAGTAACTTTATCCATGGTGGCCACTGCTTTTTGAATTCTGTCTTCCGCCGAACCTAAAACGAAACTCCCCTCTCCTTTAAGCCCCAAAACATCGGCATATGGCAAGATGGCATCCACAACGGTATTTGCCGCCTCCAGTCCGCTATTGGCGGCGGCTATGGCATGTTTTGCATCCGAGTAATATAGACCAACAAGCGGTATATACTGCGTCCAGCCCAGGCCGGCTAATGACTTTTCTGTTTCGCTCATGCTGGCGCGGGTTTTGGTAAGTTCTTCTTTAGCCAAACCAATATCCTGTTTTTTAATGGCTTCCCAGGTGATTTTTCCCTGATCATAAGTCTTTTTAGCCGAAGCTATTACGCCTTGAGCCGGTAAAATTATGGCAATAGCCAAAACTGCCATAATAATCAAAATAACCGGTAAAATAAACAGGGTCTTTTTTCCTAACCGCAACCTGAAAAAAAACTTTTTCCGTTTTTCCGCAGGAACTGACACGGCTTTTTCAGCCGGTAACGAAGACTCTGCCAATGTAATTTTCTCAAGCGCCATTCTACAGTGCTCCTTTTCCCGAAATCATTGCCCAGGGAGTCTTAACTAATATTATCATATCATAAAAAATATTTTTTCGCGAAACATAATCTGCATCTATGGTAATCCTTTTATCAAAGTTCACCTCGCTCCTGCCGGATACCTGCCAGGCGCCGGTAATGCCGGGCCGCACCGACAGCACCACCTTAACCAAATCTTTGGTGTGCGGATACTTGCTTTGTTGCTCCCGCAACTCATCCGGATAATAAGCGCGAGGTCCGATAATCGACATTTCTCCCCGCAATACGTTGATAAGCTGGGGTATTTCATCAATGGAATGCTTACGAATAAAACTGCCGAAAGGTGTGACTCTTGGATCATAGCGCAATTTGTAGCTCTCCCGTTTATATTTTTTGTAGAGGGTGGCAAAATGAGGATTATATTTAAGCAAATCGTGAGCATTTTCAATCATGGAGCGGAATTTATACATCTTGAATTTTTTACCAAATCTGCCTATTCTTTCAGGCGTATCGGCAAAAATTGGCCCTTTACTGCTAAGCTTAATAGCAATTGCCGTCGCAAGGCAAATCGGCAAAAAAACAATGCCGATAATTATGGCCAGAATAATATCCATGATGCGTTTACTAGTCTCGTACATGTTTTAAGTCAAATGTTCGTGTTCTGTCCCGGTTAAACTTTCCACTAATTTCTTTATTTTGGGTACTGAATTTTTATGGCAAACCAAAAGCACATCGTCGGTATTGATTATTATCAGGTTGGCAAGATCAATTCCCACAGCCAGCTGATCTGTATAATTAAAAATAAGATTATCGTTTGAGTCTTCTATTAAAACTTTTCCTCTGGCTACATTTTCGCTTGATTTTACCTCAAGCGCTTCTTTTAGAGCTTCCCATGCGCCTATATCGCTCCAACCCAAGTCTGCCGCAATCACCAGAACGCAATTCTTTCTCTTTTTTCAAGCTTTTTAAGCTCTTGCCATATTTGGGGAACAAACTTTTTGTATTGTTCAAGAATAAACCGCGGGGTGCTCACAAAATAACCCGGGTTCCAGGCAAAATTACCGCTTTTTAGGAATTGCTCCGCCTGCTCGAGAGTAGGCCTATAAATCAGGCGTTTGAAACGGAAAATTTTTGTTCCCCTTACTTCTCTTATTTCTTGCCCAAGTTCTATCCAGCCCAAATTTTGATTGGCGAAACGGGCCCGCTGACCTATAAGCACTATTCTATTGTTTTCCTCTCTCACCAATTTTTCGGCAAAGTTGAGTACTTCGCGAAACCTTCTGTCTTTTTTGACAAAATGATCGCTCCATAAAATAGCTGTCGGCGTATCGGGATGATCTTTAGCCAAAACTGTCATAGCCAGCCCAACTGCGGGACCTACATCTCGCATTTCCGGCTC
>JACOYD010000026.1 GCA_016182055.1 Candidatus Microgenomates bacterium
GAGGAAAAAACCGTCCGCGATGTGCTGGTTAAATATATTCCCTACCGCGAGGTAATGCCTAAAACCTTCATGGACAAGGCCGCCGGCTGGCTGTCCAAAAATTTCCCGCTGGAGTCAAAAAGTTAAGTGGCGCGCCTGAAAGGATTCGAACCTTCAACCGCGAGATCCGGAATCTCGTGCTCTATCCGTTAAGCTACAGGCGCATTTGGCGAAAGCATGGCGGCAGGCACAATTCTATGCCTGCCAGCCAGGTACCAGACGGTACCTGGCGGAGGGTACAGGATTTGAACCTGTGAGGGATTACTCCCACTGGTTTTCGAAACCAGCGCCTTACCGCTCGGCCAACCCTCCCTTCGTTGCTACGCTCCTCAGGACAAGCCCAATTACGCGTTTACGCTGAGTGAAACGAAGCGTGCCCGAGAGGAATCGAACCTCCAACCGCTAGGTCCGCAACCTAGTGTTCTATCCATTGAACTACGGGCACATTATGGTGCTTCGGGCGGAGAGGGCGGGATTTGAACCCGCGATAACCTTGCGGTTATATGCGCTCTCCAAGCGCACGCACTAGACCGCTATGCGACCTCTCCTAATAATATCCCAATAATAGCAAGTATAACAAATTAAGTATAACAAATCAGCCTGGCTTCCACAAGAATAGTTTATGTATCATATACTAACTTATGATACAATATCGAAAAAATTTAGTGTATAATGTAAATAATGGAAAACCTCGTCTTAATCGGTACAATTTTGGCTATTCATATTTTTGCATGGTTTACCCCAGGTCCGCTTTTTGTGTTAATCGTTAGAAACTCGTTAGTGTATTCGCGCAAAACTGGCATATGGACGGCAGTTGGAATCGCGGCGGGAAACGTTATTCACATTACATACTCTATCACTGGAATTGCGCTCATTATTTCAACCTCCGATATAGCATTTAGCGTCATCAAATTTCTGGGAGTTGGGTATCTTGCCTATCTTGGTATAAAAACGTTGCTAGTAAAAATTGCGCCGCAAAAAGCGAGTATAACACTCAACGAACACAAAGATATTTCGCCCTTTAGTGCTGTCAAAATCGGGTTCTTAACAAATATCTTGAGTCCAATGGCGTCGCTATTCTTCGCAAGTATTTTTGCAACGGTAATGGGGTCAGGTGCGCCATTTTGGGTTGTCGTGTTCTTATGGATTGCAATGCCGCTTAATTCGTTTATCATGTCTTCAATTCTCTCAACATTTTTCACACAAAAAAGAGTCCGCGTTGTTTATACAAAATACGAAAATATTGTTAACAAGTTCCTTGGAGTAGCACTGCTAGCATTTGCAATAATAATTGCATTACATTAATAGAAAGAATTTGCCGCCAAAGCGTTAGACGTTCCGATGGAAGATTTGGTAAAATAATTCTATGAGAGTAAATATTTTTCGTTTGATGGTGGTGATTCTAATAGGACATGGAGGGACGGGAAAAACCTCTGCGCGCAGTACACATGGGAGGCAATTGGGGAGGAACACGCGAGCTCTTCAAATCCCAAAAGGAAAAATACTTCGCCTATTTACGTGATCTGAATGTACAATGGGTTGGAATTTCCGTTGCGCTACATATTGACGACAGTATGGATGCAACTGTGGAGCGGGTATATTCCGGTGTTGAAATTCCCACTTTTAGTGATGCAGATTTAATCCGCACCATTAATACTCTAAAGAAACATGGTTTCCGCGTCTATCTAACATTAGCTTTTGAAGATCAGAAATCTCAGAAAGCCGTCCGTCCTGTTCGTCGCTGGCAGATGGGCGATCCTAACGCAGTTGCCAACGGCGAGATTAAAAATTTCCAGGATTGGCCGTGGGCGCCTAACCATCCAAATCACGCACAGTTTGTGAAGGAGTTCTGGCAAACTTACACTGACCAGGCGGTACATTTTGCCCGGATTGCGCAAGACACAAGTGTAGAACTTTACTCGATTGGCACAGAGACAGAACAGTTGTTCAGAAGCCGTCCTGATGCTGATCACCCCAACCATTTTAAAAATCAAATCGCGGAAATGGTCAAAGAAACGCGGCAAGTTTATAGCGGTCAAATAACTTATGATATGCATTACGCCGCCTTGCTCTACGACTGGCCCGGTTCTAAATTTCTTTTTGAAGATATTGACTTTGATGTTGTTGGAATAAGCGCTTATTTTGAGCTTGTTGACCATCCTCCCGCCGGAGTCTTAACCGTTGATCAACTGGAAGAGTCTTGGGAGAAAGTATTCCAGAAATACTTAGTTCCCCTAAGGAATCAGTATCCCCGTAAACCAATCGTGTTCACCGAATTTGGTTACGTGACAGCGGTTGAAGCTCCATACAATCCAGCTTCCGAGGAACGAAGAAACACGGTTAAAAAGATAGTCGACAGAGACAATAACGGACTTGACGACGCCCAGGAACAACAAGCTCATATTTATGAGGCTTTCTATAATACTGTTGAAAAATACCCTGATGTGATAGAAGGAGCATTTACTTGGCAAGAATCTTTCCCTGGATCATGGGCGCCTGTGGATATCTGGGGTGTATGGGGCAAGCTTGCGCAAGACACTGTAAAAAAATATTACACAAAATGGCGGCTGGATTCTAGGTAATATCAACCGAGCCCAGATAGTTCCGTTCAAGTATTTTCAAACAGACACCGCCAGGTACCGTCTGGTACCTGGCTGGCAGGCATAGAATTGTGCCTGCCGCTTTATCTTGCCAGTGTCATCGTCCAGACTTTTTTGGCTCCGGCTCTTTTGAGAAGATTGCCGCAGGTGCGCAAGGTGGAGCCGGTAGTCCAGACGTCGTCAACAAGCAAGATATTGGGATATTGAGAAATTAAGATATTAGGAGAAATGATAAAGGCGTTGAGGATGTTTTCCCGACGCTCTTTTCCCTTGAGTTCGACTTGGGGCTTGGTATTTCTGATGCGCTTCAACGCGCCATCCACAAATTGCAATCCTAATTTCTCCGCTACTGCTTTGCCGATAAGATCCGCCTGATTAAATCCCCTCTCCCTCTGCCGCCTTGGATGTAGGGGAACCGGTACAACAACAAACCCCGCAAACCCCCTGCTTTCCTTATTTTCCCTACCATTTAATGCCGGAGGTAGTAAAATTTTAGCCAACTCTGATAAATATGGTTTGTATTTAAGTCTTTTAATGGCGGCTTTGACCGCTCCATCATAGCGGAAAAAGGAAATTAACCCGTCCAGACTGTAGCGGGTTTGACAGCCGGGGTGAGTAACGCCATCAACGGCCTGCCGCTCGCACATCGGGCAAATTGGCAAGATAACCGGTTTTATGATGAATTGACACTGCAAACAAAGATATACACCTAATTTCCCGCAATTCACACACCGTTTGGGAAAAAGAAAGTCAAGAAAAAAAGATAAGTAGCTCATTTGACAATTATACAAAAAATTAGTATAATTGCTGTCACGGGGATGATACGATTCGACGAGAATTGCTCTTTTACAACTGCAAGCCGTCAACGACAAAATGACGTAAAACTTGTCAAAACTAACTGTTAACTCTTTTGTTAACAAAGCAATCGCATTCGTTCGTGATGCATTCGCACCACGAGCCGCTTTTGCTCCCGCCTTCGCGTAAGCTTCGGCGGGCATTCATTCGTTTTTCGCCCGATGGAAACGCTTGGGTGTAAATACAGTCGGGATACGGGGTAAAGAACTGGTTTGGCTTTATCTTTAAAACTTTAACCTTGGTTTCTTTTTTTCCAGTTGATTGGATAAGAAAGAAATGATCAAATAAAAATCAACTATGCTTGTAGATGTTGTAATCTTGCTTTTTCGGACTCCGGTTCACTGCCGGACATCTCCACAACGTAAAGCCCTTCGGGCCACGTTGCAAGCCACAAAAACAACTTGCAATATGGTTAAAAGAAGGGCTTTTTAATGCTTGCTTTACGGTAGCCACGTGATTGTGAATGAAATGAGCAATTTTACGTGGCAACTCTATAATTTAACTATGTACTACGTTTATATTCTTCAAAGCGAAAGGGACAAAAGTCTTTATATTGGCTACTCTCCCGATCTAAGGAAAAGATTGATTAAACATAACAAAAACCAAGTTACATCAACAAAAAATAAAGCTCCATGGAAATTAATTTATTACGAAGCTTATCTTGAGAGAAAAGATGCTACAGGTCGAGAAAAGTTTTTAAAAAGTGGCGCAGGCTGGAGATTTATCAAAAAACAAATCAAACACTATCTAGAAAAATTTCCTTTAGGGTAAAGTAAAAGACATTTTCCTTTTTGAATATTTCTAAATTTATAAATAGATTTATTATAAAAGCAACTATATTTACTTAATATACTTAATGAGAGTATAATCTTTCTCAATATGCCATCAACTAATACTCAACCTATTCAGCTCCAACTTATAGCTGAATTACAAGCAACAAAAAACTATAATCGATCTATTGCAAGATGCAAGCAGATAATTTCCGAAGTAGAAAAATTAACACAAAGAAGACTTATTACATACTTCTCTGCATCGAAAGACATCCCTGCGGCATTTATAAATGATGACGACTCAATTCAAATTGAAGATTTTTTAAGAACTCCGAATAAATTTTATGGTCTTGACTTAATACTTAACAGTGGCGGAGGATATGCTATTTCTGCAGAGAGAATAATAAATGTTTGTAGAAATTATGTAAAGAAAAATTCTCTTAAG
>JACOYD010000053.1 GCA_016182055.1 Candidatus Microgenomates bacterium
GAAAGAAATAGAGTTTCTAAGGAAAAAAATGTCGATAAGGGGAGAGAGCTTAAAGAAAAGTTAGAAAAAGAAGAACATGCGCTGTCTGCAGTTGAGGAAGAATTGCGTGAGTGGTTATTAAAAATTCCCAATATACCGGCCGATGATGTTGTTATTGGGAAAGATGAAAGTGGTAATAAGGTTGTTAAAACTGTGGGTAAGCCTTTGCGGTTCGACTTTAATCCAAAAGACCACTTAGAACTGGGAGAATCACTTGATATTATTGATGTTAAACGCGCTGCAAAAATTTCGGGGACCAGATTCGGATATTTAAAAAATGATGCAGTTCTTTTGGAATTTGCTCTTATCCAGCTCGCTTTTGAAGTTTTAATTAAAGAAGGTTTTATTCCTATTGTCCCTCCAGTTCTTATTAAAACGGAAATTATGAAAAGTTTAGGTTATATGCAACATGGAGCGGATGAAGATATATTCGCAATTCCCAAAGACGATTTAGTTTTAATTGGTACTGCTGAACATCCAATTGTGGCTATGCATAAAGACGAAATTTTTAATAAAAAAGATTTACCGCGCCGCTATATTGGTTTTTCTACAGCTTTTAGACGAGAAGCAGGGAGTTATGGAAAGGATACGAGAGGAATTTTACGAGTTCACCAGTTTGATAAAGTGGAAATGGTTTCGTTTGTTCCTGCAGAGCAGGATAACAAAGAACACGAATATTTATTATCACTGGAGGAAAAATTATTTCAAATGTTGGAAATTCCTTATCAGGTAATCAAAATGTGTACTGGCGATTTAGGCTTTCCTGCTGCAAGAAAGTATGACATTGAGGCATGGATGCCAGGTCAAGGGAAATATAGGGAAGTAACATCGGTATCAACTGTAACAGATTTTCAATCACGAAGACTTAATATAAAATACCAGGATGGAAATGAGAAAAAGTATGTTCATATTCTCAATGGCACCGCATTTGCTATTGGAAGAACGCTTATTGCCATTTTGGAAAATTATCAGCAAGAAGACGGCTCCGTTGTTATTCCCAAAGTTTTGCAAAAATATACTGGCTTTGACAAAATTGCTCCAAAGCAATGAATCTTATTTCTATTCTTTTTCCCCAAACAGTTTTTAAGACAACTTCAAAATTTAGCGGAGAAATAAAAGTGATTGATCATGCCTTTTCCCGGCGGTTGGTGGTTGGCGGTTTGACTCAAAGCGGGGGGATTTTGCCAAGATTATGGGAGAAAACATTACGGCAAATCCCAAAGCCCAAATCTCAAATTCTAAATATATTAGTTCTGGGATTGGGAGGGGGGACGGTGGCAGAGGTTGTTAGTAAAAAATGGCCGGAGGCAAAAATTGTGGGCGTGGAAATAGATCCCGTCATGATTGATATTGGAAAGAAATATTTTAGTTTAGACAACATCAAGAATTTAGAAATTATTATTGCTGATGCCATTACTTATGTAAACAATCAACTTTTTGACTTAATTATCGTTGATTTATACAAGGGATATAAAGTCGAAAAAAGAATAAAAAATACGGCATTTTTACAAAAATTAGGGCAAATTTTGGCCAAAAACGGCGTTGTGATTTTTAATGTAATATCAAGCCAAAATAACGATTTTGAAGCTAAGAATTTTCTTGACAAATTACACTTAATATTTAAAGATATTTTTTGGAAAAGAATTATCGTAAATGATATATTCTTTTGCGCGAAAGCCATAAACACCAAAGGAGGTGAGCTGTCCATGGCAAAGAAAAAGAAAAAGAAGAGACGATAAGCAGAAGCTTATCTTCTGTTGAACCAATTGATCAATTGGTACCCCCTACCATACGGTAGGGGGTTTTTTTTGTAGGCAAAAAGTGCTACAATTATTTATTATCATGTTTAAATTCCTCGGTTCACTTCTTGATTCCAATGAGCGGGAATTAAAAAAAATTGCCCCCGTGATTGAGAAAATTAGCAGTGTTGAAGATAAAATAAAAAAATTGTCCGATATTACCCTGGCCAAAAAAACAGCAGAATTCAAAAATCGCCTGGAGAGCGGCGAAACAGTGGACTCTTTATTGGTTGAGGCTTTTGCAGTTGTTAGAGAGGCAGCCAGACGCACTCTGGCCCAGCGTCATTTTGACGTACAGCTAATTGCTTCATTTGTATTACACCAGGGTAAAATCGCCGAGCAAAAAACAGGGGAAGGCAAAACTTTATCTGCCACCCCGACATTATATCTTAATGCGCTGAAAGGCAAAGGCGTGCATTTAGTTACAGTCAATGACTATCTGGCCCGCCGAGATGCCGGATGGATGGGGCCCATTTTCCATCTGCTTGGACTTTCTAATTCTGCTATTATTCATGACCAGTCTTTTCTTTATGATCCCAGCTATAGCGACAAGAATGTTTCCGACTCAAGACTTGTGCACCTGCGTCCGATAAGTAGAAAAGAGGCTTATGCGGCCGATATTACCTATGGTATTAATTCGGAATTTGGATTTGATTATCTGCGCGACAACATGGCGGGAAGTTTAGACGATGTGGTACAGAGAGGAGCTAATTTTGCCATTGTGGATGAGGTGGATTCGGTATTGATAGATGAGGCGCGAACGCCGCATATTATTTCCGCTCCGGATGCAGAGCCGACGCAAAAATACTATGAATATGCACGAATAGTTTCACAACTGACACCCAAACTTGATTTTGAAGTTGACGAAAAGCTTCATACGGCCCATCTAACCGAACACGGCATTGCCAAAATTGAAAAACTGTATGGCATTGCCAATATTTATGAGCGGGATTTTCAGACCGTGCATCATTTGGAGGCGGCCCTTAAAGCGCGGACTCTTTATCAGCGGGACAAAGAATATGTCATAAGAGACGGGCAGATTATAATTGTTGATGAATTTACCGGAAGGCTGATGCCGGGAAGAAGATTTTCGGAAGGCATTCATCAGGCTCTTGAGGCAAAAGAGGGAGTAGCTATTCAGCGGGAATCAAAAACGTTGGCTTCCGTTTCTCTGCAAAATTACTTCCGCATGTATGAGAAATTGGCCGGCATGACAGGAACAGCGGCCACAGAGGCGGAAGAGTTCCATAAAATTTACAATCTGGAAGTGGTGGTTATTCCCACGCATAAGCCCATGATTAGAAAAGACCAGGCGGATGTGGTTTATAAAACCACCCGGGCTAAGTATGCGGCGGTGGTGCGGGAGATAGAGGAGTGTTATAAAAGAGGGCAGCCGGTTTTGGTTGGCACCACCTCTATTGATAAAAATGAAATTATTTCCCAATTCTTGCGGCGAAAAGGCATCCCGCACAATATGCTCAATGCCAAAAATCACCAAAAAGAAGCAGAGTTTATAGCCAACGCCGGTAAAAAAGGAACGGTCACAGTGGCTACCAATATGGCAGGAAGAGGAGTAGATATTATTTTAGGTGGTGTTCCCGACGCGCAGGAAAAATGGCAAAAGGCGCATGATGAGGTGGTTGGTTTGGGGGGACTGCATGTTATCGGAACCGAACGGCACGAGTCGCGCCGCATAGACAATCAGTTGAGAGGCCGCTCCGGCAGACAGGGCGATCCGGGCAGTTCTCACTTTTTTGTGTCACTGGAAGATGAAATTATGCGGCTTTTTGGCGGAGACAGAATTGCCGGTCTTATGACCATGTTTAAGTTGCCGGAAGACCAGCCCCTTACTCATGCGATGGTTTCCCGGGCCATTGAGCAGGCCCAAAGCAAAGTAGAAGGATTTAATTTTGATATTAGAAAACATTTGGTTGAATATGATGATGTGATGAACAAACAGCGGCAAATTATCTATGCTTTCAGACGCCGGGTATTGGAAAAAAGCGAGGATTTGAAAGAGAAAATTTTAGAAAAGATAGAGCAGGAAGTATCAAGTCTTGTTACTATACACGTTGGCGATAGTGTTTCTCAAGACGGATTGGGAATGGTGGTGGGTGAATTTAGCACCATTATTCCTTTTGATGAAAATTCCCAGCAGCAGCTGCTTAAACAAATAGAGCAAATGCAAAGTCAGGAGGAAACGACAAAGCTTTTGACAACTATCGCTTTGGATCTTTACCAGCAGCGGGAAAAACAGGTTAGTGTTGAGGTGATGCGGCAGGTTGAGCAATGGGTGATGCGGACAGTGATTGATACGCTGTGGATGGAGCACTTAGACGCCATTGATGATTTGCGCGAGGGTATTGGTCTTCGCGGCTACGCCCAAAAAGATCCCCTGGTGGAATACAAAAATGAGGCTTTTTCCATGTTTGAAAAACTGATGGCGGCGATTGATTCGGAGATAGTGCATAGAATTTATAAAATACAGATTCAACAAACTCCCCAGCCGGAAGTAGCTAGAGCTCAGAGGTTAGAGGTTAGTAGAGAGGTAGATGTTAAGAAGAAGCTGGGCAGAAACGATCCCTGCCACTGCGGAGCGGTGGACGCAGATGGCAAACCATATAAATATAAGAAATGTGGTTTGATAAACGCCCCTTATCATAAGGGATAGAAGAGCGGAGTCCTCCTAAATTCGCTCTTTGCGCCGCGCTACGAATAGTAGGTAAGGCGAGAAGTAAGAATAGGAGGGCGGAAGTGGAAAGAAATGGAAAAAATGCCATTATCCAAATTAAAATTTCAGGCTGGTTCAACGAAAATCGAAAAGCTATTTTTACTAGTTTTGTTTTGCAGTATATTATTGCTTTATCTCGTTGCTAAAGCGTTTTTGTTTATCCCCCGGTCAAATCAGCTTTCAGACAACAATATTATTTACGACTACGATTATGATTACTATGAGGAAACCCAGATAAAAAAATTAGCAAGCAATCCTTTGTTTGAGGGAATAGATCCGGCAGTGAGAAAAAAAAGAGACGGTTCGGAATATTGGATATATTACAATAAAGGGCAGGATATTTACAGACGAACATCTAAAGACGGAATAACGTGGGGTTTGGAAACTATGGTTTTTCCTAATGGAATTTATGCAGATGTTTATAAAGACGGCTTGACTTATAGGATGGTTTATAGCAGTTTTGGAGATGAGGCTCAACATTTACAGCAAATTAGACTTTCTTTTTCTTATGACGGACTTAAATTTAGAGAGGGAGGAGTTTTACTGGAGCCGGGAAAAAGCGGTGAATGGGATGAGCGATATCTGGCCGACGCTTATGAAATTAAAATAGGAGATACTTATTATCTTTATTATGGAGGAGCTAATCGTTTTGAAGAATATGCAATTGGACTGGCAATTTCTTCAACCGGTTTACCCGGATCATACAAAAAACAGGGACCTGTTTTAACAAAAAGCGCTTTTGGGTTTGATTCTGTTAGCGTTTTTGATGCCGAAGTTCTGCGTTATGATGCAGGCAAATACATTATGTTTTATACAGGATATAACGGTGAAAAATCACAGATTGCATACGCTACTTCTGTTGATTTAATTCATTGGACAAAATCATCAGCAAATCCGCTGTACTGGATTTCTCAAGAATGGGAAAAGGACTCTACTTACGGCCCAAACGAACCAGCTGTTTTAATTGAAGACGGCGTTTATAGAATATGGTATAGGGGTAATCCCGGAGGCACAAAAAATTACATTGGATATCTTGTCATTCCTCAAGATCCAATAACCAGGGAACCCGCGTCCATAAAACAACAGATACCCTAGAGAGTTATATTTTAATTCGGTATCGTCTAAGGTAGGTTTTGCCGTTGGTTGAGCTGTAGCGTACTTCCAGTTTGGCGTTGGTAATATTGGTATGGTAGCGGCAGACGTTTTTGGAGCAGGTGCCAAACAGAAGCTCTCGCGAGGCACTGCTACCCGATGAAGAGATTGTTCCTCCCGCCCCTTCCTGTTGTCCGTTTGTCTGATAAGTCAAGGTATAAGAAACAGAGGTGGTATTTTGCAAATTGCTAAAATAGACAATCAGCGCTTTTCTGTCAGCCCGAAGCCGAGGTGAAGTGCTAAAGCTAAGGCTGGAAGATTTTACCGATGTGCCGACGGTTTTTCCTTTTGCTTGCGGCAGAAGTTTTGCTTGAGCATTTTTAGGATAAAAAAATATCAGCAGAATGATAATTATTAATGCTACTTTCAAAATTCTTTGCATAAAGATACTGTAACATATGCTATACTTAATTTACAAATGAATAAAAAAGTCCTGGTTGGATTTCTGATAGTGATTGTTTTGGCCGGTGTAGCGGGCGGGTTTTTTATTTTCTCCCGGGGGCAAAAAATCCCCTCCCCCCTGCCGCAGGAGAGCAACAGAGAGACGCAGCAGGCGATTTTGCCATCAGCAACGCTTAAACAATACAGCGACCCTGCCGGTTTTACAATTTCTTATCCCGACGACTTAAACCTTTCGGTCAATGAAAACATAGATGCTAATACCTATGCACACATCACACTTGCGTCAAATAAGGCAGACGGCAGTATTGCATTTCGCGCGGTAGATACCAAGTTTACTTCATTAGCTGATTGGCTCGCCTCCACAAACGCTACCAGCAATAAAGAAACCAAGCTGGGAGTCTTGACAGCTTTGGAGGTAAGGAAAGAAGACGGATTGCTCACATCGGCAGTTGATAGCGGGATATTATTTACCCTGGAAGCTGTTTTTGCCGGCAAAGAGCAGTTTTGGAGTAATGTTTACAACAATATTCTTTCCAGCTTTTCTTTTAACAGCACGCAGGAGACGGAGGGCAAAAGCCAAAACATTGACAGTTCATCGGAGGTTGTTTTTGAGGGAGAAGAGATAATAGAGTAGTTTTATGTAGTTGACAAAAGGGGATTAGTGAGTGTACGCTTAAGGAGAAGTATGTTTTTTCTGCCCATTACGTCCCGGCAAGAAGGTTTTAGTCGTCTTCAGGTTTTAACCGCTGTTTTTGTTATCGCCGCAATCGGAGCAATTCTTTTTGCTTTTAACTTAAGCAATAGCTTCAACATAACCAATCCTCTTAAAAAAACACCACCTAAACGAATTGCTATTTTGACCGCTTCCGATCTTCAGCTTACAGCCGTTGATGGCATTTATGCCGGACTTGCCGAGCTGGGATACAAAGAGGGTGTTAATGTTATATTTAACGTGCAAAATCCCAAGGGCGACCGCGAACTTACCAAAAAAATGGCCACAGAAATTGCCGCCTCCAAGCCGGATCTTATTGTACCGGTATCAACCACTGCCACCAAAGCAGTCCAGGAAGCAGTAAAAGGAACAAATATTCCGGTTGTTTTTGTTGATGTGGGGACAGTTAGTGAGTTAGGTATTTTAGATCTTCAGCGTCCCACGGGAAACATCACGGGAGTAGGCACAGATTCCACAAACGTGGCCGGCAAAAGAATGGAAATCCTGAAAGAAATTATACCGGCGGCTAAAACGTTTGGTATTCTTGTTAATCCAAAGCATGTGAGCTATGAGGAAATTAAAAAAGTTCACGAAGAAGCAGCAGACGGGCTCAATATTACTGTCCGTTTCTATAATCTTACCAGCAAAGAAGAACTCATGCAGGTTTTACAAACTATTGCCAAAGAAAATCCCGATGGTGTAATGACTACCACAGAGTCGCTGCTTTCGGCAAATGCGGAAACTATTGCCAAAGCTCTTGTCCAGGCAAAAATTCCCTCCATTGATTTTAATGAAGAAAAAGGAGTAAATGCCGGTTATCTTGTATTTTACGGTGCCCAGCGTTTTGACACCGGCAAGCAAGGCGCCCGCTTAATCTCCAAGGTTCTTAAAAATGAGAGCCCAAACAAAATTCCTGTTGAATTTAGTACAAAATTGCGCCTTGACATCAACGCCACGCTAGCCAAATCAATGGGGGTTACTATCCCCCAGTCAATTCTGCGCCGGGCAAACAAGATACTTTAAAAATACATTTCATGAGATGTTTAAGTTTCACAGCATTGCCACCAAATTACTGTTTGAGACGCTCTTAATAGTTGGTATTTCCCTGGTTATTCTTAATCTAGTCTGGATTAACTTTGTATTGCCGCAAAAAAGACAAGACTTAGCCCAGATACAGCTTCATACGGCCATGCATGCCCAAGATAAGATTAAAGACTTTGTTTTTTCCCGCCAAAAAGAACTGGCTACCCTGATAGAAATTGAGAGCTTCTCGGATTTGCCGACAGAAAGAAAAAATGAGCTGATAAATCTTATATTAAAAAATGATACTGTTGTCAGCGAAATAGACTTTTTAGATAAAAACGGGCAGGAGCTGATAAAAATCTCCCGCCTGCGTTTTTTTAGCCCCGAAGAATACCAAAATAAATTCAATACGGAAAGTTTTCAAAAAGCATCTTTAGGCAATGCTGTTATTAGTCCGGTATATTTTCGAGACTCGGTTCCTTATCTTAGTATATCAATACCTATTTATGATATCGGTCGGGTGTTTACCGGCATTGTAAATGCGGAAATTAATCTAAGCAGCTTATGGGATGTCTTTTCGGAAATTAGGCCAAGTGCAAATGGCTATGCCTATGTGGTAGGCGAAGACGGAATTCTGATTGCCCACCCGGATTTATCGCAGGTGCTAAAAAATCAAGATGTTTCCAGCCGTTTTTGTGTTGCCAGGGTATTGGCGGAAATGAAGGAATGCAGCGGAACAGAAGAGGAAGCAAGCTACATAAACGAGAACAATATCGAGGTGTTTGCTGCAGGCGTGCCTCTGAAAGAACTGGGTTGGGCGGTAATGGTGGAAATACCCAAATCAGAGGCTTTTTCTTCTATAAACCAAATTCTCAGATTCTCGGCTGTGGTTATTGCTATAACTCTTTTTTGGGTAGTAGTTATCAGCATTTGGTACACCAGAAGAATTATTGTACCTATCAAACAGTTGGAGAAAGGAGCACAAACAATAGGAAAAGGAGACCTTAATTATCGCCTAATGATTAAAACCAACGACGAAATAGAACAGGTGGCAAATTCCTTTAATCTGATGGCGCAGCAGCTTAAGGATTCATATGACATGCTGGAGAAGAAGGTGGACGAAAGAACAGTGCAACTTACAGAACAAAATAGGCTTTTGTCCGGCCTTCGCAATTTAGATCAGGCAGTATTGTCTACGCTGGAAGTTGATGAGTTAAGTCAGATCATCGTTGACCTTGTTTATAAAGAGTTGGGTTATATGTTTGGCACAATTGCCTTGATTACGCCGGATGGCAAATATCTGCGGAGAATTGCCATGTCCAGGACTCAAAACGAGAAACTGGAACAGTCGCTGGAGATTGTGCCCATACCGTTTAAGAAACAGCTGGTTCCCTTAACCGTTACGGATAACGCTTTAATTCGGGCAATACGGGAGAGGAAAACAATTGTTATCAGCAAAGTGTATGAAATGCAAAAAGGTCTTTTTACACCGGATGTGTCGGAAAAAATAGAAAAGCTGTTAAATATCAAAAATATGCATATTTACCCGCTTATCACCAAAGACAAAGTAATTGGCATTATTTACTATGCCTTAACGTTGGAAAAAGAGATTTCCAATGTAGATCAGGCGATCATGCAGGAGTTTGCCAATGAGACGGCCAGGGCACTAAATCAGGCGCTTTTGTATCAGGATATCAAAAAAGATCGGGAGATAATATCGGCAGAGAGAAATAAATTGGCAGTTGCTCTATCCGGCATTACAGATGCCGTTATCGGTGTTGACCTAAAAAACAACGTTGTAATTTTTAACACGGCCGCCCAGAAGCTCACTAACACCAGCGAAAAAGAAGCTTTGGGCAGGTCTCTGGACCAAGTTATAACGCTTTTTGACGAGGAGCGAGTAATTCCGCTTTCCGAATATGCTCCGATTAAACTTAACTCTTTCGAAGGAGTTATCTTTAACAAAAAAAATGTTAAGCTAATTGCCAAAGACAGACAAGCTGTTGTTGATGTAATTACCGGAAAAATAAAAGAGGGCGTTAGCATTAATCTGGGGTCTATTTTGGTGCTTCATGATATTACCGAAGAGAAAAAATTGGAAGAAATGAAGTTAGATTTTGTTTCCATGGCCGCCCATGAACTGCGGACGCCGCTTACCTCTCTTCGCGGATATCTGTCGGTCTTTATGGAAGAAAATAAAAAGATGTTTAATGATGAGCAGGCAATGTTTTTAAACAGAATGAATATTTCTGCTTCCCAGCTAACCAGTCTGGTGGAGAATTTGCTTAACGTATCAAGAATTGAGCGGGGTGTGTTTACCATTAATCTGGAGCAGATAGACTGGGTTTCTGTAGCTTCCGGAATTGTTGATAACTTTCAGGGCCGGGCCAAAGACAGACATATAAAACTTACATTTCAAGCGCCCAAAGAGCCAATCCCAAAGATTTATGCGGATAAACTTCGTATAGACGAGGTATTAAGTAATCTTATTTCAAATGCACTTGCTTATACCAAACCAAATGGAAGCGTTACTATAGCCATTGAAAAAAGCGGAAACGACGTTATAACCCATGTTATTGATACCGGGCAGGGAATTCCCAAAACCGCCATGTCCCATCTTTTCACCAAATTCTTCAGGGTGTCGGGGGCGCTGGAGTCAGGCAGCAAAGGAACCGGTCTTGGCCTTTATATTTCCAAAGCCATTATTGATATGCATAATGGTAAAATATGGGTAGAGTCGCAAGTTGACCGCGGCTCCACCTTTAGTTTCTCTTTACCGATTGCGTCGAAAGTGCAAAATGGACAAGAAAAAAAAGTATAGGATTTTACTGGTGGAAGACGATCTTTTTATCCGCGAGCTATACGAGCGGGTGTTGATAAAAGAAAATTTTGATGTGATAAGCGCTATTGACGGAGAAGAAGGACTGGAAAAGGCCGCTTCTGTGCCGGATATTATCTTGCTTGATATTATGATGCCTAAATTTAATGGTATTGAGATTCTTAAAAAGCTCAAAGCCCATCCCCCAACAAAAAATATCCCCATTGTTCTTCTTACCAATCTTGGTCAGGAAAGTATTGTCAGAGAAGCGCTTAAAAACGGAGCCCGCGGATATCTGATGAAAATGCGGCTTTCTCCCTATGATTTAGCAGGTAAAGTTCGGGAGTTTTTGGCAAATCCCCATGGCCAGCCCGATTATCACAGCTTAAATCTTGATTGATATATGGATGCTAAGAAAATTCTGCTTATAGAAGATGAGGAATTTATTCGCGATCTCTACCAAAGACAGCTTAATTTGGCCGGGATTAAAACAGATGCGGCGGAGAACGGCAAAGAAGGGTTAGCCCTGCTGGGAAAAAATTTTTACTCTCTTATTCTGCTTGACATTATGCTTCCTTCGGTAAATGGTCTTGACATCTTAAAGCAAATAAAAGCGAATGAAAAAACCAAAGATATTCCGGTGGTGTTGCTTACCAATTTAGGACAAGACGAGATAATGAAAGAAGGGTTTAGGCTTGGGGCAAAAGCATATATCGTCAAAGCCCTGCATACCCCCGATGAGATAGTTAAAAAGATTAAAGAATTTCTTGATGGCAACTTTAAGCCACAAAATAACCGCGAGTAAAAAGAGCCACAAAAACAAACTGCAGAATAACAAATATAACGATTGTCCCCCAAAATATTTTTTTAGACTTATTTGTTAAAAGAGCCAGGGCAATAAAGGCAGGAAAGGTATGAAGTATATATCTTGGCATTCCTTGAAAGGTGCCGGTAAAAGCGGGAATAAGAAACGTTAAGAGCATAAAAATTCCATAGGATAATCTTACTTTTTTAAGAACATAAAAACTTAGTACGAAATAAAGTATTGTTGCAGTAAGTTCAACCAGCGCTATTAAATAAACCACATTTTTTGGGGCAAAAAGTAAAATTTTAAAGTATCTAAACACCACCTGCAAAGGAAATACAAACTGCTCTTGGTTCCAAACTGCCATGGCTTTTTGAAAAAGAAAGAAATCACCAAAATTAATTTGTAAATACAAACCGTAGCCAATAATCCCTAATGGAATGAGAAAGAGAAAAAACGCCTTATCTTCGAAGAACCTGCTGACAATAGTTTTGAATTTTGAATTTTGAATTTTGAATTTATGTTGTTCGTACCATTCCAAAAGAAGCACCGGCAAAAGCACGATGCCGATAAGTCTGGTTAATCCGGCCAAAAAGCCAAAAACTCCCGCCCACAGCCAATTTTTCTTGCGGGCGGCATAGAAGCTTACGACGGAAAGAAACAAATACAGCGAATCGGCATATACGGAAGTATAGTAAAATGTCAGCGGAAAAAATAACAGAAAAATAATAGCTGGCAAAGCAACTGTTTTGTTAAAGTCCAAAAGAACAATTTTATATATGAAGAAAAGCGACAGCAAAAATGAAATATAGGAAACGAGAAGACCTGCTTGAAGAGTTGGAAGAAGCGAGACACTTTTAATAATTGAGATTAAAAGAGGATAAAAAGGGAAAAAAGCATAATTGGGATATTGATAACCGGAATTGGCAATCGACACATAGTGTACGCCGTCAAAATTTCCCCACACCCATTGCAGATAGGGAAACCCAATGGAGGAATTGGCAGCAGTTGAGATGTTTTGAAAAGGAAGAAGGCCAATTGCCAAAAGAGCAAAAACAAAAAGCAGGGCTCTTGAGCCAATAAAAACGGCAATAATTTTAGTCAACATGATTTGAAGGTAGCACATCTTTTGTTATAATGCAATTGTGAAAAAGCTTAGCAGTCTTTCGGTGGTTTTCCCTTGCTATAATGATCAGCTGGCAATAGAAGAAATAGTAAAAAAGACGGCAAAAATGCTTCCGGCTATTGCCTCATCGTATGAAATTGTAATTGTCAATGACGGTTCAACCGATAATTCAAAAGAAACTTTGGTTAGATTAAAGAGCAAGCTGCCTTTCTTAAAAGTTATTATGCATAATAAAAATCAGGGATATGGAGCCAGTCTAAAAGAGGGATTTAATAATTCAGCAAAAGAGTTTATTTTTTATACAGATGGCGATGGTCAATATGATGTGTTGGAGTTATCAAAGCTTATTGCGGCATTTGATAAAAATACCGATATGGTTTCAGGCTTTAAGCTAAATCGCGCCGACTCATTTCTGCGAAAAATTATTGGGGCTCTCTATAATCAATTTGTAAAACTGCTTTTTCAATTAAAGACAAAAGATGTTGATTGCGACTTTAGACTCTTTCGCAGAAAAATCTTAACCGGTCTAAAATTTCGCACAAAAAGCGGAGCCTTTGACACAGAATTTATCAAAAAATTACAAAACGCAAATGTGCGGATAAAAGAAATTGGTGTGCATCATTATCCGCGTAAGTTTGGGCAGTCGCAATTTTTTAATCCGCCAAAAATTTTCCAAAGCCTTTGGGACTTAGCACTATTGCGGTTAAATATATGAATATTCGTTTTGTGAATTTAATTAAGCAATACCGGGACAATAAGAAAGAACTTGACGCGGCATTTTTGTCGGTTTTTAAAAAGGGCAACTTTATTTTGGGAGAGCAGGTAGAGTTATTTGAGCGGGAATTTGCCTCTTATCTGGGAACAGAATTTGGTATAGGAGTAGCGTCTGGTACTGATGCCTTAATTCTTTCTCTTAAAGCGTTGGGAATTAATAAGGGAGATGAAGTGATTATTCCTGCCAACAGCTACCCTACTGCTTTTGCGGTGGCGGCCGCAGGCGCAACGATAAAGCTCGTTGATATTGACGAAAAAACATATAATATTAATACAGACAAAATTGAGCAGGCAATTACCGGTAAAACACGGGTTATTATTCCGGTTCATCTCTATGGTTTATCCTGCGATATGGGCCCCATTGTTAAACTAGCCAAAAAATATCGGTTAACTATTATTGAGGATGCGGCGCAGGCCCATGGGGCATTATATGATGGGAAAAAGGCGGGGACAATGGGAGAGATTGGCTGTTTTAGTTTTTATCCGACAAAAAATCTGGGGGCTTTTGGTGACGCAGGAATGATAGTAACTAAAAATAAAAAAATCGCGGAAATTGCCAGAGAGCTTAGGGTTTATGGGGAGAAACGCAGGTATGAAAGTGTTAGGCTTGGGGTCAATAGCCGATTAGACGAGCTGCAGGCGGCTTTCCTGCGAAAAAAACTTAAAAAACTTGATAGATATAACAAGAAGCGAATAAATATCGCCGGAAACTATTGCCGGTTTCTCAAAAATGTGCCTTTATTGCGGCCGGAGTTTTTCGACAATGGCAGACACGTTTATCACCTATTTGTAGTTAAAACAAAAAAAAGAGAGGCTCTGGCCCATTTTCTTGGCAGAAATGGCGTGGCCACCGAAGTTCGCTATCCCGTCCCTGTGCATTTAGTAAAATCTTTTGAGTATTTGGGCTACAAAAAAGGAGATTTTCCCCGGGCAGAAGCAGCGGCTTTGGAAAGTCTTGCTTTACCGTGCTACCCGGAATTGACAAAAAAAGAAATAGAAAGAATTTGCTCTCTTGTTAAAACTTTTTTCAGCATGTAAAATATTTTTTATGCAACTTAATTTTCTCACATATAATAATCAGAAAAATATTATTCAGGATGTAAAGCTTCATAAGCTAGTAATTCACAGAGACCAAAGAGGCATGCTTATTGAAACTCTTAAAGAAAGCTGGCAGGATGTTTTTGAATTACCAAAGCACCGTTTTGGTCAAAGCTACTGTTCGATAACCAACCCCGGTTTTGCCCGTGATGAAGATAAATGGCACCTGCATCCCACCAAACAAACTGATAGGTTTGTAGTTATTAAAGGCAGTGCGGTAGTGGCGCTTTATGATGGCCGGGAAGGGTCAAAAACCAAACATACTCTCAATCTATTTTTAATGGGAGAGAAAAATGGCGATGATGATCAATATCTGCTTTTTATTCCCAAAAAAGTACTGCATGCCTTCTGCACCGTGGGAAACGAGCCTTGTTATTTAGTAAGCTATCCGGATCGGGTGTATGATCCGGCCGAAGAGGGAAGAGTGCCGTTTTCGCAAGCCGGCGTTCGTTTCCCCGACAGTACTGCTTTTTCCTGGGACATCATTCGTCAGCAGTTTAAAGACTAAAACCTTTTACTGACTGTCTTGTCCAAGACCGGTGGCCGGAATCTGAAATCCGCTACTTTCAGATGTTACTTGAAATTGAGCCATCAGTTCTTTTCCCTGTTCGTCTTTAATCGGCTCATCAGGTCCGGGAAGCTGGAAATTGCCGTCTCCGTTGTCGCTGTAGAGTTTGGCAAAAAGAGTTTCTCCGGAAACTGTTTTTCGGGATAGGGCCACGGTGATATTTTGGTGGGTGCCTGCCGGTAAAAGAGTACTTACTCCCAATATCTCGCCGGGCACACCGTTATTATTTTCAAAAATAGCTGCAAATCCGCTTTTCTTAAGCGCTACCGAGTCAATCACCGCAGTTTTGGCGGGTGTATGAACGCCAACAGAGATTAACTCTTTAACTTCCTCCTGTACCGACGCAGTAGGAGTAGGTCCTTTACCAAGATTGCCGATTTGTGGAAGTTTGGCTCTGACTACGGCAAAGGCGACAAAAACTAAAGCAACCACAATAATTCCCACTATTAAATATGTATTTCTCACAAAAACTCACCCCCCTTCGTTAAAACTTCGGAGGGGCAGGCCTCCTCGTGTCAGATATTATAGGCATAGAGCATATCACAAAAAGGCGAAAAAGTGAAATTTTGGCAACTATGATATACTAAAATTAATTACATTATGGAGGAAAAGGCAAAACTGGTTCGTAAATGGTGTTTGAGGGCAACAACAGAGGCAGGGAGTGGACATCCCACATCGTGCCTTTCGGCAGCGGATTTGGTAACAGTTCTTTTTGATAAATTTTTGGCACCTGATGATCATTTCGTACTTTCCAAAGGACACGCCGCACCGCTTTTATATACCGCCTATGCTTTGGCCGGCGCTTTTGAGCTTAAACACCTGTTGACATTGCGAAAGTTTACCAGCGAGCTGGAAGGACACCCGACCCCGCGCCTACCATTTGTTGAGGCGGCAACAGGTTCTTTAGGTCAAGGTTTATCCGTAGGTGCCGGCATTGCTTATGCGCTTGGCGCGGGAATTTCAAATTCTCCAAAGGTATATGTGTTGTTGGGAGATGGAGAGATGGCGGAGGGGGAGGTTTGGGAAGCAGCCAATTTCGCTTCTTATTACGAGCTTAGAAATCTAGTTGCTATTTTGGATGTTAATCGTCTTGGACAAAGTCAGGAAACGATGTTTGGACACCAGGTTAGCGAACACAGGAATCGTTTTGCCGCTTTTGGATGGGAAACGCAGGTTATCAACGGACATAATTTTGGGGAAATTATCGATGCTTATGCCAAAGCCCAAGCTTCACCAAAGCCTTTTGTCATTATTGCCAAAACAGTTAAGGGTAAAGGAGTTTCTTTTTTGGAAGATAAAGATGGTT